>JANOCZ010000478.1:0-7394 GCA_031412455.1 Hyphomicrobium sp.
GGGACTACTAAGGAGTCGCGCTGAGCCCCCCGCCGTTTGCGGTTGTTCTTGTTGTGGCTACGCGCCGGCCGGAGGCGCTGAAGTACTTGAGATGGAAGCAAACTATTTAACGAAAGTTGCTTGAAGATCCGCTTTCTCAACATCGATATAGATTTCGAGTTGCTGGCCCGGCAGAATAGTAAGTCCCATCGGATCAATCTCGTAGAGGACCTGCATAACGCGCGTATCCACCCGCTCGGCCGCCTGCCCCGATAGGCTCCGTTTCGGAACGACGAGTTGATCCTGACGCACAAAAGAGAGCTTCATGGAGTGGAGCGGCACGCCTCTTGATAAGGCGGTGGCGGGGCCAGCCTTGCGCCAACGGGGCACGTCCATCTCGTCGATATCGACGCGAACAAAGAGCCGGTCAACCACACCTAGCGCCACCAGCGCGTCAGACTTCCATTCCGGCTGCGCGTACTCACCTGGCCTGAGATTGACTTGAAGCACCGTCGCATTGATCGGTGCCCTTATTGTCCTGACTTCCAATTCCTGTTCGGCAAAGTTGACGGCGCTCTTTGCCTGCTCGATTGCGGCGATCTCTACGGCAATCGAAGCTCCGCCATTCATTTCGTCAAAGAGTGCGAGATTGGCCTTTGCTTGGGCGTATCGTGCTTGAGCCTCGACGAGGCGGGCTTCCGTCGTCCGTTGCAAATTTTTCCGGCGCATCACCTCTCGCCCGGAAATGGTGCTGCCAGGCTCTAGATTTCCCGCGATACGAACGATGTCTCCCGCGTCGTCATTTTCGGCCTGCGCTGCCAATAGGGCGCCGCGAGCGCCCTCGACTTCAGCGGCAAGACCCGGCACGCGTGCCCGAGTTTGCGAGAGCCGCGCCTCAACAACCGAAAGATCTGTTCGGCGGCGCATGAGTTCTGCTTGCGCAAGACGCGAATCGAGGCGGAAAAGTGGGCTCCCCTTGCTCACGTGTTCTCCAGCTTTTACAAACACCTCTTCAACGATACCGGGCTTCTCGACACCTATCCTGATGGTCTCACTCGACGGCTCGACGATGCCAACAGCGGCCAAAAAGCCAGCGCGGAACGTATCGCTTGCCGCGATCGGCGTATCGCTTGCTGGAATCGGCTTCGCGTCGGCCGTTGAGACGACTTGTTCTGGCTGCGCGTAGGGGTATCTACGGTCCGCCTTTGCGATCGACCACACGGCAAAAACCAGGGCCGCCGCAGAAATTGCCGGCAGAACGAAATGATGTTTTCGCGATCGGTATATCACTAGGCTGCCTCCATATTGATCGGATCGACTTCGCTGACCTTGCCGTCGCTCATGCGCACGATACGATCGCCAAATGGCAAGATGCGCTGATCGTGCGTCACCACGATCACCGCACAATTCAATCTCTGCGCGGCACTGCGCAAGAGCCGCATAACTCCGATGCCGGAAGCCGTGTCGAGTGCGGCGGTTGGCTCATCGCACAGAACGAGCTGCGGCTCATGGACGAGCGCTCTTGCAACTGCAACGCGCTGTTGTTGTCCAAACGACATCTCAGTTGGATATTTCGCGAGATGTTCGCCGAGCTCCAATTCCCGCAACAGCTTAACCGCACGTGCTTGCGCACTCGATTGACTGTGGCCCTGAGCAAGTAGCGGAAGTGCCGCGTTTTCAACTGCGGTTAGAGCCGGAAGAAGATTTAGCTGCTGCATGATCATGCCAGTGTGTGCGGCACGAAACCGGGAGGCTGCCGCGCCGCGCAAATCCGAAACGCGCGCTCCAAAGGCATCGACGACGCCAGAATCGGGTGAGAGGATGCCCGCCATGATGGAGATCAAGGTTGTCTTTCCGCACCCGGACGGTCCCACAAGGAGCGTCATCTCGCCCGTCCGGACATCCAAATCAACTCCAGAAAGCACGCGCGCGCCGAGCGCTCCTTTACCTAGATGCTTGACGATGCCGCGACACTGAACAGCAATGGAGCCCATCTCAGGCTTAAGTTTACATTTCATCGCTCAGCTCCGAAGCAGGGTAGCAGGATCCAGCCTCATTACGCGCCTCAAGCCGACCGCTGTTGAAAGTAGGATTGAGACCGCCATGATCAAAGCTGCCGCAGCGACGATCCACATTGGAAGATAGAAGCCGCGTAACGTTGACGCCGGCGTACACACGAACTCAAAAAATGCCGCAGCCATTCCGACGCCGATCGAGAATCCCATCCCCGCAGCGAGCCCCACTTGGCAAAGAGCCATTCCCATGATGCTGCCGTCAGTGACGCCGACAACTTTCAGTGTTGCGAACTGTTTGAGGTTATCGGAGATGAAACTATTGAAGATAAGTCCTGTGACAGCAGATCCGACAATGAGACCAAGCGCGATCGTTATGGCGAAATTAGTCGACATCCCCGTTCTGCGTAGATTGTAGATGATCGTACGCCACGCGAATTCATCGGCAACGTAGGCTTTCAACCCGGTTTGCTGGCTGATGTCCTCGGCAACGGCCGACGAATCGAGCCCGGGTCGAGTTCGTACTTGAATAAATGAGAGCCGGTCCCGCCCCATCGGTATGTAACCGATAGCCTGGCTGTAGCGAGTGTAGACGATCGCCTGAGCAGAGAATGCCGGAGCCGCCTCCGTAATTGCCGTAACTACGGCTCGCCGGTCATTGAGTTCAAGCGTCATTCCCAGCTTAAGGGGTTCATTCGGCCATAGCTGATTGAAGCCGTTGCGATCGATTGCGATAGAATCTGGCCGACGCAGATCGTCGAGCGAGCCCAGAATAAATCGATTGGTGGCACCGGCCAGCGAGACGTCATCGAGGCCCAGGAGCATGGCATTGCGTAACCGTCCGTCCGCCGTCTTGATCGGCACTGCGGCTTTAAAAAGTGGAACGGCCGAATCTACACCTGCCACGCTTCGAACTTGATAGAGAGCCGCATTGCGCATGGGCCGGACCAGATCAATCTGCTCCGTGAACGGGTCCATCACCCAAATTTCGACGCCATGTGCATCCGCAATCGTGTTCTGAGATCGGAGCATCAACCCGACAAAAAGGCTCGCTTGCTGGGTGATCAGAAGTGTCGCAAATGCCACCCCAAGAACGAGACCGATGAGCTTGGACCGCTCGCCGAACAGCATTTTTAGGGCAACGCCTGTCATCACATCACAACCGAATGCCCAATGTCCCATTGTCTCTGGCACGCGCCCGCGCATGACCGCTTCTCCGGGCAGGATTCGCCCGGACGGCGGGCACAGGCCAAGGGCCTTGTCTGCAGGGTGGAGCGAATATCTGCGGCTTGCGCCCCAGCAAACGGCAACTGCAATGAGTGCCAGACCGACACGAGCGACTTGACCAGATGTTCCATATCCTGATCACTATGCAGAGGAGACGGAGTTATGCGCAGTCCTTCGTGGCCGCGCGAAACGGTTGGATAGTTGATTGGTTGTACGTAAATTCCGTGGCGGTCGAGCAAGGCGTCGCTCGCCATCTTCGACTTTACAGGGTCACCAATCCTAATGGGAACGATGTGACTGGAATTGATGCCTATCGGAATACCAGCGGCGGTCAGTTGATATTTCAGTGTTCGCGCGCGTTCTTGATGACGGCTACGCTCCACGTCTGACGCCTTCAAATGACGAATGCTCGCCGTGGCTCCGGCTGCAATCACGGGCGCCAGCGACGTCGTGAAAATAAAACCGGGACCATAAGATCGAATCGCATCGCAAATATTGCGGCTTGCAGCGATGTAGCCTCCCATTACCCCAAATCCCTTTGCAAGCGTTCCATTGATGATGTCGACTTGCTCCATAACCCCATCTCGCTCGGCAATCCCTCCGCCTCGCGGACCGTACATTCCAACGGCGTGAACTTCATCGAGGTAAGTAAGGGCGCCGTATTTACGAGCAAGCGCACAGGTGGCCGCGATATTCGAAATAACTCCGTCCATGGAGTAGACGGATTCAAAAGCAATGATTTTCGGCCGACTAGGGTCAATGTCTTTGAGATGCTCTTCAAGATGATCCAGGTCGTTGGTCCGCCAAACACGTTTCTCACCGCCACCATTGCGAATCCCTGCAATCATGGAGGCGTGGTTCTTCTCGTCCGATAAAATGACACAGCCGGGAAGCAACCGCTGGAGAGTAGCCAGTGTCGTATCGTTGGCGACGAAAGCAGACGTGAAGACAAGCGCGGCCTCCTTGCCGTGTAAATCGGCTAGCTCTTCCTCGAGCTCAACATGATAGTGTGTGGTCCCGGAGATGTTTCGGGTGCCCCCGGACCCGGCTCCGGCGCAGTCGAGGGCGCCGTGCATGGCGGCCAAGACTTTCGGATGCTGTCCCATGCCAAGATAATCATTGGAGCACCAAACTTTAATTGAGCGCGAGCCGTTGACTGATCGGTAATTAGCTGCAGGAAATTGGCCCCGTGACCGGCAGATGTCGGCGAATATCCGGTATCGTCCCTCGTTCTTGAGGGCCTTAAGCGCATTAAAAAAATACTTGTCGTACTGCATGGATTCCCCGGCCGCATTAGTCGCTCAACAGCAATTGAAAAGGGACAGGTCTGATTATTGCCGCAACCCGCCGACCTGCAAGGGAGCTTTGGCCTACCGATACGTTGACCAAGGTGCTCATTGGGAATTGGACCAAGGTCCCGCAAGAACCGGAGCCGTGGTAAATTTCAAATGCTCTCGTTGTCGCCAAACCGTGGAGGCAACACGGCCTTTCGGCTTTTCCGATTTCTAGGACCGGACAAACTGGTTTGCGTCTTAACCTTGCGAGTGTGGCTAATACCGGCTATCCCGCGAGCTTCGCTTTGAGACGCCACTATCGCCTTTGCTCTTTGACCCGCTGGAAACCCCGTGACCACAAACGTATCGCCGACTCTCAACATCATGATCAACGCCGCGCGCAAAGCCGGGCGCAGCCTGATCCGCGATTTCGGCGAGGTCGAACAGCTGCAGGTTTCCATCAAGGGTCCAGCTAACTTCGTTTCGATCGCCGACACGAAGGCCGAGGAAATCATCTACCGCGAGCTCTCCAAGGCGCGGCCGCAATACGGCTTCGTCATGGAAGAGAGCGGCGTCGTCGAGGGCGCCGATAAGAGCCACCGCTTCCACATCGATCCGCTCGATGGGACGACGAACTTCCTGCATTCAAACCCGATGTTCGCGGTATCGATCGGGCTCGAGCGTGAAGGCCAGCTGGTCGCCGGCGTCATTTATAATCCGGCGAGCGATCAGTTGTTCACAGCGGAAAAAGGCAAGGGCGCGTACATGAACGACCGGCGTTTGAGGGTCGCCGCGCGCAAGACTTTGGGCGATGCGTTGCTGACGACCGGCATTCCGCATCGCGGGCGCGAGGGCCATGCGCGGTTCCTCAAGGAAATGGAAGTGCTGATGACTGAGGTCGCCGGCATCCGTCGCACCGGGTCGGCAGCGCTCGATCTGGCCTTCGTCGCCGCCGGGCGGTTCGATGGCTACTGGGAGCGGAATCTCAGATCGTGGGATTTGGCGGCCGGGATCGTCATCGTGCGCGAGGCGGGCGGGTTCGTCAGCGACCTCAGCGGGTCGGACCAAATGCTGGAAAATGGCGAGATTTGCGCCGGCAACCTGCAAATGCACAAGGCGCTGCTGCCGTACGTTTCAAACGGGCCGAAAAAGACGCTGCGGTGACGCTCAGTAATGCCACTTTGTACGATTAACGGCTAACCACATCACAATTGCGGATCGCTGGTCCTCATGATGCCGGTTTTCGCCGCGACACGCATGGTCTATGGTTCCGGGGCTATGGACCTGGGGCTTTGGACTGGGACATTGACTGGACATTGACTGGGGGACTTCCGGAGAGGACGAATGGCCAAGACACGCCAAGGGGATGTTGGGCTGTCGCCCGCGTCGCGCCGCCTGACGCCGCCCGGTGTCTTCTTGCTGCGCATGATTATTTTCCTGACCCTCGTCGCATTTCTTGCATCGATCCTGTTTGAGCCGCTGCGGCGCTCACTGTTAACGAACCCTGGGCTCAACGGCCTCATCATCGGCGTGCTGTTTCTCGGAATCGTTTATGCGTTCCGCCAAGTCCTCCGGCTCTATCCGGAAATCCGTTGGGTCAACGCCTATCGCATCTCCGATCCGGGACTGGTGATCGCCCACAAGCCACGGCTGCTCGCGCCGATGGCGACGATGTTGCGCGATCGCACCGGCACGCTGTCGCTCTCGACGGCGGCGATGCGTTCTTTCATGGACAGCATCGGCTCCAGGCTCGATGAAGCGCGCGATACGGGACGTTATCTCGTCGGGCTCCTCGTGTTCCTTGGATTGCTCGGGACGTTTTGGGGTTTGCTCGAGACCATTCAATCCGTCGGTAAGGCCATCGATACGCTCGACACTAAGGCGACCGACAACGTGCAGATGTTCAGTGACTTGAAGGCGGCCCTCAACGCGCCGCTCAAGGGCATGGGCACGGCGTTCTCGTCATCGCTGCTGGGTCTCGCCGGCTCACTGGTTTTGGGTTTCCTCGAACTGCAGGCTGGCCAAGCGCACAACCGTTTTTATAACGAACTCGAAGAATGGCTGTCGGGCATCACCGAACTGTCACCCTCGGGCGCTGGCTCGACGTCGTCCGACTACGTCAACCGGCAGTTACTCGGCGCGGTCGTCGATATGCAGCGGGCGCTGGAGGAATTCACGAGCCGCCTTGGCGAGCAACAGATACCGCCGCCGTCGGTGCTCGCGCAACCGGCTGGCGATGACGTCCGCGATCTGGCGCGCGGCGTCAATCAACTGGTCACGCAGATGCGCTCCGAGCAGAAGGTTGTGCGCGAGTGGGTCGATGAGCAGGCGTCTCAGCAATCGGAGGTCGCCAATATGCTCAAGAGCCTCGCCGCCAACATGAAGCGCGGAGGCTAGAGGAATGGCGCGGGGCCGATCACAACGCGGCGGTGGCACCGACCACAGCTATGTGTGGCCGGGCTACGTCGATGTGTTGTCGACACTGCTGCTGGTTGTCACGTTCCTCATGTCGCTGTTCATGATCGCGCAATACTTCTCGGCGCAAGAGGCCGGCAGCAAGGACGATGCGCTTAAAAAGTTGAATCGGCAGATCAGCGAACTGACGTCGATCCTGTCGCTCGAAAAGGGCAAAGCCAAAACGTCGGAAGACGATCTCGCTTCGCTGCAAGCGACGCTGTCGACATTGCGGCAGGAAAATTCACGGCTGCAAGGCTTCGGCCTTGGCGCTGATGAAAAAGCCAAAGCTGCCGACGCGCGGATTACGTCGCTGACGAGCGATCTTGAATCGCAAAAGACGATGTCGGCTGAAGCGCTGACGAAGGTCGATATTCTGAACCAGCAGTTGCTGGCGTTGCGGCAGCAGATTGCCGCGCTCAACGAAACGCTCGGCGCATCGGAGAAG
>JANOCZ010000479.1:0-3077 GCA_031412455.1 Hyphomicrobium sp.
GATGACTATTTACCGTGAATTTAAAACTGCCCTCAATTTGGTCGAGGACAGCGGACTGAGGCGTGTGGTCAGGAAGGTCCAGGCCGGGGGCTGCATCGCTGCCAGGCGGCAAGCTAGAGCCTCTGGCACGCGCCTTGGAGCCAGGGCTCGACCAGCGGGGCTCGACAGCGCTTTCAAGCGCCACTCCGGACGGTCGACGACCGCGATCGGTAATGTTACCGCGATCGTGCGCCAATGTTGCCAACGGTCGAAGGTCGTCAAGTTGTCCGCGCCCATGACCCAGACAAAGCGGACGCCGGGATGGCGCTTTTTAAGAAAGGCCAACGTCGCGGCCGTATAGGGCGTATCAAGCTCAGCTTCGAAGCCGGTGACTTTCATGCGCGGGCCGTGCGCAAATTTTTTGGCCGCGGCGATGCGTTGGCTGAGTGGGGGTAAGCCGCCATTGGTTTTCAGCGGATTGCCGGGAGTCACGACCCACCACAGCTGATCAAGGCCCAAACGTTTGACGGCGGTTTCGGCGACGATGCGATGGCCGTCATGGGGTGGATTGAAGGAGCCGCCCATGATGCCGATGCGTTGGCCGGGAAAAGCCAGCGGCGTCTTCACGCGCAGCGAACCGAAGGTTTCGGATTTGGAGCGTCGAAACATCAAACCGGTCTTATCTGGCCGGTGCCGCGGACTTTGTATTTGAAGCTCGTCAGTTGTTCGACGCCAACGGGGCCGCGAGCGTGCATCTTGCCGGTCGCGATGCCGATCTCGGCGCCAAAGCCGAACTCGCCGCCGTCGGCGAATTGGGTCGACGCGTTGACGAGCACGATGGCGCTGTCGACGCGGTTCAAAAACAGTTCGGCGGTCGCCGCGCATTCAGTGATGATCGCGTCGGTGTGCTGCGAGCCATACTTGGTGATGTGCGCAATCGCATCATCGACGCCATCGACGGTTTTGACGGCGATGATGTTGTCGAGGAATTCCTTCCCGTAGTCGCTCGGTGCCGCGGCCTTGACGCGCGGATCGGCCTTTTGTGCTGCCGCGTCGCCGCGGACTTCGCAGCCGGCATCGAGCAGCGCGCGGACGAGCGGCGTCAGGTTATCGTCGTCGGCATTTTTGTCGACGAGCAAGCATTCGGTGGCGCCACACACGCCGGTGCGGCGCAGTTTGGCGTTCAGCACGATGGGAATGGCGATGTCGAGGTCGGCACCGCGATCGACGTAGGTGTGGCAGATGCCTTCTAAGTGCGCGAAGACCGGGACACGCGCGTCGCTTTGCACGCGTTCAACGAGGCTGCGTCCGCCGCGCGGGACGATGACGTCGATCGCGCCGTTCAGACCTTTGAGCATTTCGCCTACGGCGTCGCGATCCGTCGTCGGCACGAGTTGCACGGCGGCGGCCGGCAAATCGGCGTGACGTAGGCCTTCGGTCAGACAAGCGTGGATCGCGACGCTCGAGTGGTGGCTTTCCGAGCCGCCGCGCAGGATCGCCGCGTTGCCGGCTTTGAGCGAAAGTGCCCCGGCGTCAGCCGTCACGTTCGGGCGGCTTTCATAAATGATGCCGATGACGCCCAAGGGGACGCGCACGCGCTCAAACCGCAAGCCGTTCGGGCGGGTCCATTCGGCGAGCACGGTGCCAACGGGGTCGGCGAGCGCGGCAATGTCTTCGAGGCCCTTGGCGATGCCCTCGATGCGTTTTTCCTCGAGCTTCAGGCGATCTATGAAGGCTACGGGACGTCCGGCTTCGCGAGCGGCTTCGATATCTTTTTCGTTAGCTGCGAGGATGACGTGCGTCGCCTTGCGCAAAGAGCTTGCGGCATGGGTGAGAGCCAAATTCTTTTGCTCGGTCGTCGCGTTGGCGAGGACGTGGCTGGCTGAGCGCGCGTCTGCGCCGAGTTCGCGCATGATGGCGGCTGTGTCACTGGCCACTCGTTCGGGCTTGTTCATGGCTTCCTACTCACTGCTGTGTTCAAGGCCATGTCGTCGCGATGGATCAGCGTGTCACGGCCATCATAGCCCAGGATCGCTGCGATCTCGCTCGATCGTTTGCCGATGATCGCGCGGGCATCCAAAAAGGCGTAGTTGATCAAGCCGCGGCCGAGTTCGCGGCCATCGTTCGTGCGGATGATGACAGCGTCGCCACGATCGAAATTTCCATCGACGCGGGTTACGCCGGCGGGCAGCAGGCTTTTGCCTGACAGCAGTGCTTTCTCCGCGCCGGCATCAACGACGACGTGGCCGGCTGCCTCGAGCTGGCCTGCAATCCAGCGCTTCTTGGCGGTGATCGGGTCCGATTTGGCGAGGAACCACGTCACCTTCGCGCCGTCGGCGATAGCCCGCAGTGGGTGCATAATCTTGCCTGTCGTGATGACCATGTTGGTGCCGGCGCCGAGTGCAATCTTGCCGGCCTCGACTTTGGTTTTCATGCCGCCTTTTGACAGCTCGGTGCCGGCGTCGCCCGCCATCGCTTCGATCTGCGGTGTGATCTCGGTGACGAGCGGAATGTGCGTTGCGTTCGGATTTTCGTTGGGGGGGGCGGTATAGAGGCCGTCGATGTCAGACAACAGAACGAGGCAATCGGCCGATACCATCGAGGCGACGCGCGCCGATAGCCGGTCGTTGTCGCCGTAGCGGATTTCAGTCGTCGCGACCGTATCGTTCTCGTTGACGACCGGGATGGCCTTGAGGGCAAGCAACACTTCGATTGTGTGGCGCGCGTTTAAATATCGCCGCCGCTCTTCGGTATCACCGAGTGTCAAGAGAATCTGCGCCGCTGTCAGACCGCGAGCACCGGCCAGTTCCTGATAGGCGTGGGCAAGACTAATCTGGCCGACGGCGGCTGCGGCTTGGCTCTGCTCGAGTTCGAGCGCGCCTTTGGGAAGTCCGAGTTTGTGGCGGCCGAGGGCGATCGAGCCCGACGAGACGATGACGATCTGCTTGCCTGATTTTGCCAGTTCGGCGACGTCGTCCATCAGCGAATTGAGCCAGTCGGATTTCAGCTGGCCAGTGGCGCGGTCAGCCAGCAGCGCCGAGCCGATCTTGATGACGATGCGGCGCGCCTTGGCCCATTCGGGGCGAACTATCTGGATC
>JANOCZ010000480.1:0-8191 GCA_031412455.1 Hyphomicrobium sp.
GCAGGCGGAAGATTTTCGTAAACTCCTGATCGCTATCTCGAGTGATATTCGCGTTCTTCTCGTCAAGCTCGCCGACCGTCTGCACAACATGCGGACGCTCGAACACATGAGGCCCGAGAGCCGGCAGCGGAATTCGGAAGAGACGCTCGATATTTATGCGCCGCTTGCCGGGCTCATGGGGATGCAGTCGCTGCGCGAGGAACTGGAGGATCACGCGTTTCGCTGGCTGCATCCTGAAGCCTATCAGGCCGTGACGGAAAAGCTCGTCGAGATACGGGCGCGCAACAAAGGGCTCACGGAAGAAATCCGCCAGGCTCTCGCGCGTAAGCTGTCGGATGCGGGGATCAAAGCTGAGGCCGCGGGGCGGGAGAAAAAGCCTTACGCGATCTGGAGCAAGATGGAGCACAAGCAGATCAGCCTCGAGCAGCTGTCTGACATTTATGCGTTCCGCGTGACGGTTGACACGATCGATGATTGCTACCGTGTGCTCGGACATATTCATACGACTTGGGGCACCGTGCCGGGCCGCTTCAAGGATTACATTTCGGCGCCCAAGCGTAACAACTATCAATCGATCCACACGACGGTGTACGGCCCGCGGCATCAGCGCGTCGAATTGCAGATCAGAACGCACGCGATGCACCGGGTCGCTGAATACGGCATCGCCGCGCACGCCTTGTATAAGGAGCAGCGCACTGTCGGGGTGGTCAGAGCGGCATCTGAGCGGGCCGGCGTGGAGCGCGTTGCGGCGGTCAACGGCTCGGCGATGGCGGCAACCGAAAAGGACGATAGCCCTTACGGCCGTCTGCGGGTCATGATCGGGACGCTGCTTGAAGCAGAAAATCCGGAAGAGTTTCTCGAGCATACAAAGCTCGAACTGTTCCATGATCAGGTGTTCTGTTTCACGCCGCGCGGACGATTGATCGCGTTGCCGCGTGGCGCGACGCCGCTCGATTTTGCTTATGCAGTTCACACCGATATCGGCAACGAAGCGGTTGCAGCCTTCATCAATGGGCGGCATGTGCCAATCGATACGCGGTTACGCAACGGTGATGAAGTCGTGGTTGAGACGGCGAAGGGTCATCAGCGGCCGGCATCGTGGGAAGCCTTCGCGGTGACGGGGCGGGCGAGGGCTGCAATCCGGCGCGCGGCGCGCGAGGCGGAGAAGCGGCGTTACGTTGAACTTGGCCGGCAGCTCCTATCATCGACGCTGGCCATGGCCGGTCTCGATTACGTGGAGGACAAGGTCAAATCGGCGGCGTCAAAGTTCAATCTAAAAAGCGCCGACGATGTGCTCGCTGCAATCGGGCGCAACGATATCTCGTTGCCGGACGTCGCCGCGGCCATCGCGCCGTCGGCCGCGGCCATGGAGATTTCGGAGAGCTATAAGCCCTCGCGACGTTTCGGGCGGGCGCAAGCGCAGGACGGCTGGTTCAATATCGAAAAGGTCATGAGCCTCAAGTTTAAAGCGGCGGAGGGTGATGACACGTCGGCGAAGATCGCGGTGTCGATCCGCGGCGCAAATAACGATCTGCCGGTGCTGTTTGAGCCGGGCGGCGCAGTCCCCGGTGACCGCATCATCGGCGTCATGTCGCCGGGCGAAGGTATCCGGATATTTCAGATCCACTCGCCGCGATTAAAAGAGTTCGAGCATCAGGGGTGGATCGACGCCACGTGGGACGTAGAACCCGATAACCCGCAGCGGTTTCCGGCGCATATTAGCGTTACCGCCGTGAATGCGCCGGGGACGCTCGCTGAAATTGCCAAAATCATTGGTGAAACTGGCGGCAACATTGATGAGCTCAAGATGGTGCGGCGCGCTGCCGATTTCACCGTTATGCACATAGAGATCGAAGTGTTCGATCTGGTGCATTTGAATCACATCGTTGCCGGGCTTCGCGTGCGGCCGACGGTCGCCAAGGTAGAAAGGCTGTTTGAGTAGTATACAATCGGTAGACGAATTTTTCAGTCACTCGGTTTCAATTGCATGCGTGGCGTTCGGTATGGGTTGCAAAAGCTCGGCGTCTATTATTGGCGGCGATTGATGCGCGTGCGGGCGACACCACACGAAATTGCCCTTGGGTGTGCGTGTGGTGTGTTTGCGGCCTGCACGCCGTTCCTCGGTTTTCAGATGATCATTGCCGGCCTCATTGCGGCGCTGTTGCGCGTGAGCGTGCCAGCAGCGCTGATCGGCACCTTCATCGGCAATCCGCTGAGCTGGCCAGCCATCTGGTCGGCGTCGTATGTCGCTGGCGCGTGGATGCTCGGGCAAGACCCGATGCTGGCCGCCACGCAAATCACCGATGGGGCACGCGCACTTGGCTGGGCGCAAGCCACGCCGGTGCCGCCTTCTCTCGAAGAAACCTTGGTAAATCTTTCGCCGCTGTGGGCTCCGCTGCTGCTGGGCGGACTAATTGTCGGTTTGCTTGCGGCGGCGATGAGCTATTATCCGACCCGCCATGCGGTGCGTGTCTATCAAACGCGGCGGTTGGTTCGTTGATCCGGACGACTTCCGGCGATTTCGTGACCGGGCCGAACTTCGCATGACGAATTTAAAAGCAGCGCAATTGGACACTCCGCATTTGAACACCGGCCACCGCGCGTTGCGTCTCGGCGTCAATATTGACCACGTGGCGACGCTACGAAATGCGCGCGGGGGGACGCATCCCGATCCGTTGCGCGCGGCGCATATCGCGATCGAGGGTGGTGCCGACGGGATCACGGCGCATTTGCGTGAGGACCGGCGGCATATTTCCGACGCCGACATTTCACGATTGAAAAACGAGCTCACTCGGCCGCTCAATTTTGAGATGGCGGCGACCGACGAAATGGTCGCCATCGCGTTGCGTCATGTGCCCAACGCGTGCTGCATCGTGCCGGAGCGGCGTGAAGAGCGCACCACAGAAGGCGGGCTCGACGTCATCGGCGGCTTGGCACTGCTGACGCCGCTCGTTGCGCGGTTAAAAGATGCGGGTATTCGGGTGTCGCTGTTCATCGAGCCCGATCTAGCGACGATCGATGCCGCAGCACAAGCCGGCGCCGATATCGTCGAGCTGCACACCGGAAAATATTGTCACCTCGCGCTCGACAACGATGCGGCGGGCGTTACGCTGGAATTGAAACGCCACAGCCGCGCTGCGGCCGCCGCCGACGCGCTTGGCCTTGAAGTTCATGCGGGGCATGGATTGACTTACAACACGGTCCAGCCCATCGCGCGCATCGCTGAAATCGTCGAACTCAACATTGGCCACTTCTTGATCGGCGAAGCGATTTTCGGCGGGCTGATGCCAGCCGTCGTGCGGATGCGCAAACTGATGGACGAGGCCCGCGGGCCGAAGACGAACAGCGGGGCAGGCCGAGGTTCGCGTTCGACGCCCGGCAAGGTCGACGCATGATCATCGGCATCGGTAACGACATCTGCGATATCCGGCGGATCGAAAAAACGCTGGCCCGGTTCGGGGAGCGGTTTCTAGCAAAAGTTTTCACCGAGACGGAGCGGGCGCGGGCGTATCGCAAAGCCGGGCCGGCGAATACGCTCGCTAAACGGTTTGCGGCCAAGGAAGCGATGGCCAAGGCGCTGGGGACCGGATTTCGTTACGGCGTGCACTTTGCCGATATTGGCGTCGTCAACGCGCCGACAGGGCGGCCCGGCTTCGAGCTGACGGGCGGTGCGGCGCGCGTGCTCGAGGGGCTCATCCCCGATGGACATATCGCGCGGATCGATTTGACGCTGACCGACGAATATCCGTTGGCTGAGGCTATCGTCATCATTTCGGCGGTCCGGATGAAAGACGATCTGCGCGGGTAAATCGGCACAAATCGAGCTTAACGCGCGCCGAATCTGGGTCGTCGAGCGCTTAATATTGAGGCTGGTGGTCGCGGTTAGCCCGGGGTGTTGCCGCCGCGTTGTGGCCCTGGGTCGGATTGCCTGCCCCTGGCAAAGTCGGTATAGCCTGCCAAACTTATTTCCGGACGGGGCCGATCGTGGCTTTGGGCCGCTGAAGGAGCCTCGAATGAGCGTTGGGATGAAGTCGGCCAAGTCGGGGCTCGTGGAAACATTAGTCATCGTGGCTGAAGCGCTGGCAATTGCAATGTTTGTGCGGGTGTTCTTCTACCAACCGTTCAATATTCCATCAGGCTCGATGAAGGAAACCTTGCTCATCGGCGATTACATCTTTGTGTCGAAGCTTTCATACGGGTACAGCAAGTTTTCATTTCCTTTCAGCCCGGAGATATTCTCCGACCGGATATTCTCGGATGAGCCGAAGCGTGGTGATGTCGCGGTATTTCGAAAGCCGAACGAGCCGTCGGTCGATTTCATTAAACGCGTGGTTGGCTTGCCAGGTGATGAGATCCAGATGCGCGAGGGACAGTTGTTCATCAACGGTGCCGCCGTGCCGAAAGTCCCGGCTGGGGAATTCGTCACAAGGGGTGAGGATTCGAGCCGGTTGAGACCCATCAAAGTATTCGAAGAGACGCTGCCAAATGGCGTCAAATACAAAGTGCTGGACAGCAATGCTAACGGGCAGCTCGACAATACCGGGGTCTACAAAGTGCCGGCTGGAAACTTTTTCATGATGGGCGATAATCGGGACAACTCGACCGACAGCCGTGTGCAGGGCGACTCCGGTGTCGGCTTTGTACCGCTGGAGAATTTTGTCGGGCGGGCCGATATCATCTTCTTTTCGGCAGCGGTGGATGAGCCTAACGCTCTTCGTTGGTGGTCACCGTGGACTTGGCCATTTGACATTCGGTGGAGCCGGTTCTTCAATCTGGTGCGGTAAACCTCCCGACATCGAAGTCACTTATGCTGCGCGCGCGCAAATTCAAAGAACTAGAGACGAAGCTGGGGCACCGTTTCAAGACGGTGGCGCTGCTCGAGCGGGCGTTGACGCATGCCAGTGTGCGCGGCGGCGGCAAGGCTGAACGCAGCGATAACGAGAGGCTGGAGTTCATCGGCGACCGTGTGCTGGGGTTGGCAATCGCCGAGGTGCTCAACGAGCAGTATCCGGATGCAACGGAGGGCGAACTCGCGCGGCGCTACAATCGACTGGTACGCGGCGAAGCTTGCGCTCGGGTTTCCCGCGCCATCGGGCTTGGTGATCACCTCATTTTATCTGACAGCGAAGCCGACAGCGGCGGACGCGAGAAGATGACGATCCTTGCCGACGCCGCCGAAGCCGTGCTTGGCGCCGTATTTCTAGATGGCGGTTTCGAAAAGGCTAAGGCCGTCGTGCGCAAGTTGTGGAAGGCGCAGTCGGAACCGGTGCCGGAGGTTGCGGTCGATGCCAAATCGGCGCTGCAGGAATGGGCACAAGGGCAAGGACTGGCACTGCCGAAGTACACGGTCGTGGCGCGCAAGGGGCCGGATCACGCGCCGCATTTTACAGCTGAGGTTTTCATCAATGGACGCGCGCCGGCACAAGGCGAGGGCGCGTCCAAACGTATTGCCGAACAGGCGGCGGCCACCGCGCTGCTGTACCGTGAAGGCGTGAGAGGATTGCTCGCCGATGGCTGACAACGATGACGGGCCGACGATCCCGGAGACCACTCCTATCGATGCACCTGAGCTCAAGACTCGCTGCGGGTTCATTGCGATTTTAGGGGCGACCAACGCGGGGAAGTCGACGCTCGTCAACGCGCTGGTCGGTGTGAAAGTGTCGATTGTCTCGCACAAGGTGCAAACGACGCGCGTGCCGGTACGCGGGATTGCGATCGAAGGCGACAGCCAGTTGATCTTCATCGACACGCCGGGGATTTTCAATCCAACGCGGCGGCTCGACCGGGCGATGGTCGATGCGGCGTGGGGTGGGGCGGAAGACGCGGATGCCATCGTCGTACTCATCGACGCGTCGAAGGGTGTCGATGACGACACGCTGAAGATCATCGAACGGCTCAAAACTGCGCGCATGCCGCGGATCGCCGTTTTGAACAAGATCGATCGCGTTGGCGACAAAGAGCGGCTGTTGGCGCTTGTCCAGCATCTGTCGACGCTCATGACGTTCGATCAAACATTTATGATCTCGGCGCTCGACGGATCGGGCGTCGCCGACGTGAAGAATTATCTGGCGAAAACCGTACCTGTCGGGCCATGGCATTACGCCGCCGACGACGTTACGGATATGCCGATACGATTGCTTGCCGCCGAGATCACCCGAGAGCGGATCTACCATTGGCTGCACGAGGAGTTGCCTTACTCGACGACGGTCGAGACGACGAGCTGGAAGACGCTGAAAGACGGCTCGGCGCGGATCGAGCAGACGATTTTCGTCGAGCGCGACGGCCAGAAAAGTATCGTATTGGGCAAGGGCGGCGCGACGATCAAGCAGATTTCGATGGAAGCGCGCCGGGGGATCGAAGACATCGCCGATCATCGGGTGCATCTGTTTTTGTTCGTTAAGGTGCGGTCCAATTGGGGCAGCGATCCGGAGCGCTATCGAGAGATGGGTTTGCCGTTTCCGAAGGAATAATCGGGCAAAAGGGCACCATTTACGCTGAAATGGGCTTGATGTTTCGCCGATCTTGGCGCGAAAATGGCGTATGAGGCTCATTTGCGTCAGTTGTGCCATGTCGACTGCGGTCTTGGTGATCGCGCCTGAACCCGCGCGTGCTGCCGTGAGGCAATGCGGAGCGATCGTGTCCAGTGAAATTGCAATCGCCGAGAGCGAACTCGAGGCGAAGAAGAAGGCGATCAAACAGTGGCAGGTCGAGGCCGCCAAGCGAGGGCCGGGTTTCGACAGCTGGCGGCTTGCGCATCAGAAGTCGCTCAAGTGCTTCCCAAAGGGTGCAGAGTTTGAATGCATCGCGTTCGGTGCCCCGTGTATCGTCGATCAGACGCCGAAGTCGCCGCCGGTGCGGCCGGGCAGCAAGGACGTCGGGATTTAGGCTCGATTTGAGACGCGGGCACCCGTGCGGCTTGCCTGAGTAGCGGACAACGCTCAAGCGGATTATAGCAACGGATCATGCAATGGTCGGACGAAGCCATTATCCTGTCTGTCAGACCGCACGGTGAAACGGCGGCGGTTGTCGAGCTGTGGACGCGCAATCACGGACGTCACCTGGGTCTTGTTTATGGCGGGCGATCGCGCAAGTTGCGGCCGGTGCTGCAAACGGGCAATCACGTCGATGTGACGTGGAAAGCGCGGCTCGCCGATCATTTGGGACACGTCACACTCGAAATGCGACGCGGCTTTGCGGCCGAGTCGATGGAGAATGATGCGGCGCTGTCGGCGCTGACAACACTGACGACGCTGACGCGGTTGCTTCCAGAGCGCGATCCGCATCCAGCCCTTTATGAGATCACGCTGTTCGTTTTGGGTTTTCTCGATGACGCAAGCGTTTGGCCGGCGCTGTTCGTGCGCTGGGAAATGGCCCTGCTGCAGGAACTCGGGTTCGGCTTGGATCTGGCGCAATGCGCGGCCACGGGGGCGAACGATCAGCTCATTTATGTGTCGCCGAAATCGGGGCGGGCGGTGTCAGCATCAGCTGGTGAACCCTACCGCGATCGGATGCTAACCTTGCCGCCGTTTCTGACCAAACAGCGCCGCACGGCGGTCACGGCTCGCGATGTGGCTGAAGGGTTAACGCTGACCGGGCACTTTCTGGAGACTCGCGTGTTGTCTCCGCGTGGAGACAAGCTGCCGGAGGCGCGCGCGCGGATGATCGCACAATTGGACAAGGCGGGTGCCTAGTTCTCGATTGGAGCATTGCCGGGGTGCTCGTTTTACTGTCAGCCCACCACCGCAACTGCATTGGGTGCCTGGATAAATTCGACGCAGCCGCGACGGTTTTTGGCAAACTGAACGTTCTGTCATGATGTGGCCGTATCGGGGCCGGTTTGCGATCGTAGACATGTTGTTGCGATTGCCGACCCGCTCGGGTCAGAGGGTAAGGATTTTTTAGATGACGATTAAGATTCGCCGCGCCATCCAATTGGGGAGTGTAGCGTTGGTGGCAATGGTTAGTGGCGCGACGACGGCTGCTGCGCAATTTTGGCCGGGTGATTTCGATGAGCCTGCGCCCCCGCGCTGGCAGGATCGCGGCTATGATGAGCCCATCTATCGTGAACCGCGCTTTGAGCGCCGCTTCCGCCGTTTCGAAGACGAGCGTTGGGCACCGGACGAACGGCGCGGATCGTGGTCAGACGATGACGCCGAGGACGATCGCGAGCAGCGCCGCAAAGCACGGCGGG
>JANOCZ010000481.1:0-8180 GCA_031412455.1 Hyphomicrobium sp.
CGTTTTCATCCGGCGTCTTCGTTGGCCAGCACGGATCTTGGAATCGATCAGTGCCAAGCGGTTATAAGGTCATATTCGTACCGTTTGCCGCCGGCAAAGCCAGCGGCAAGCCCGTCGATGTTTTGACAGGTTTTCTCACGGCCGATGGAAAAGCATCCGGCCGGCCTGTTGGCGTTGCGTTTGATAAAACAGGATCACTCCTCGTTGCGGACGATGTCGGCAATGCGATCTGGCGCGTGACGTCAGATAAAGCGACAGATCGCCAAGCGAGCAAATAGAACCGGCGCTGGCGATGGGTGTTAGTCAAACAGATCGGCGTCGCGGTCGCGTTTTCCTGATGCCCACGCCGCTGCTATATCGGCCGCAATTACACTAAACGTGATGCCGTTACCGCCGCAGCCCAAGCTCGTAAAACAGTTCGGCATGCCAGGAACGACGCCCATAAAAGGCAATCCGGTGGGGCTATCGGCAAAGGCGCCGGCCCACGAGTAAGCGATCTTGAAGGGGCCGTTGTCCGGCAGGAGGCGGTTGAGCCCAGCTAGGAGCTTGCGAGATTTGCGTTCAATCAAGGCGTCGCGTTGATCGCCATCCTCGATCTTCGCGTCTTCCCCACCGACAACGATGCGGCCATCGGCGGTCGTGCGCATGTAAAGATAGGGGTTAGACGCTTCCCACACGAGACACTTGGTCGGCCAAAACTGGTCGGCTGAGATTGTTTCTGTGGCGATCGCCCACGACGAAATGACGTCGTACCGGGCCTTGGGAATCTGTTCGAGCGTTTCATAGCCCGTCGCAAAGATCGTCCGCTGCGCATTGACAATCATCCCGGATTTGCTCGCGCAGAGCACGACGCCTTTGTCCGACGTATCAACGACATCGATTTCGTGCCCTTCGTAAACTCTAGCGCCGTAGCGCTTGGCGGCACGAAGGCACTCCATGGTCAGCTCATAGGGGTCGAGCTGGCCCGACAGCGTCGAGACAATTGCCCCGGTTCGATCGAAGCCGTACGTGCTGCGCAGTTCGGCGCCATCGATGTATCGCGACGGCAGGCCGATTTTTTCGCGCATCTTCGCTTCGGTTTGCAAGCCTCGCGAGCCCAATTCATCGCCAGCGAGATAAAGCGCATCACGCGTCGTCCACGCGCACTGCAAACTTTCGTCAGCGATCAGTTTGCGCAACGATCGCACGGCAGAGGCTGAGCGCAGGTAAGCTCGCTCGGCGCGCTGGCGACCAATTTTGCCGGCAAGTTTGTGGAGGGGCGTGTCGATCTCAAACTGGATCATAGCCGTGCTGGCAATCGTGCTCCCGCGGCCTGGAGAACGTTTATCGATGAAAACAACGTCCAACCCGAGTTGGCTCAGTTTGAGCCCAATGAGCGCGCCACTAATGCCGGTGCCAACAATAGCGACGTCGCAGGACTCGACACGCGGAGACGTTCGCGTTTGCAGAGCCGAGGCGTCAGCGGCCCAAAGGCTGTGACCGCCGCGAAGATCGCGCCGGTCAGTGAGGGCCTCGACCATGATAGAGATTTGACGCCTGTTTAATTCACGGATTTAGCGCGTAACGTGAGATGAAACCGAAGCGCCACCGAGTTTCATCGGCTCATAAATAGGTTCTTCGCGGCGGCAACCGCCAAGAGCCACGGCCGCAAGCGTGAGCGACAGAACAAGAATTTTCATGAGATCCACCCTAACTTTATGAACTCAGCACGAGCGTGCCTAGCAAGCAGATAACGTGAAAATCGGTAACTTGTTCCGGGCGGTACGGGAAGGAGCTTACGACGTTTGCGGCGCCGTGCCGTAAAATACAAAAAACACGAGCAGGAAAAGCGCAACCAAGACCACCATCGACGTCACTAGAACCCGCAGATTCAGCCGCGAACGATTGGCTTGAGTAGCTTCCTTCGTCGTCAGCACTTCTTGTTCTTCATGTGACATTGAACTGCACTCCCTTGCCCTTTAATAACCCCGCTGCGAACGGGCTGTTCCCCGACTTTGTCAACATGTCGGCACTATGCCGGCTCGCAGTAAGCGATCGCTGAAAAGCGAACGGTCTGCAGCCGGGGGAAGCTACAGACCGTTCTGTGGACGGGCGACTCTCGGCTAGGGGGGAGCCTTCGAGTCGCTATCAATGCCTCGAGGGACGGAGGCATTTGCCGCTAGGCAGGTTGTAAACGCGACTTCGAAACAGCGGTTCCAACAGTTTCTACAAAAATCGCATAACCGCGAAGATATAAAAAAATGCAGCCCCGCCAATTGCTTGGCAGGGCCGCTTTGGCGAACATTGAAAGGCTCTTCCGAAATTACTTAGCAATCTTCGGCAATGCCTTGGCTTGATCGGCCGTCATGTTGAGCACAACGCGATCATTCATCAGCTTGAATTCAGTCGGCATAACGCGAACGCGGGTTTCACCTAGGCCCAGAAAGCCGCCGATGTCGGCATGCAGTTCCGAAACCTTGCCAGATGAATCGCGCGCAAAGGCTGCGACTTCGCCGAGGTTCTTGTCGTCACTGCTATAGACGACCTTATTGATCCAAGTTTTGGCTTCGTCATCCGTCATGGACGGGTTTGCAGTCGATGCCGAGTCAGACGACGAATCAGGCGTTGTTACGCTTGGCGTGGCCGCCGGTGTATCAGTTACAGCCGGTGCTGGAGTTGCCGGTGTGGTCGCGGCTGGCGGCGTGGCGCTGTCTGTCTTCTCAGCGGGCGACGGCGATGGTGTTTCCGTGGTCTGGGCGAGCGCAGATGATGCAGCGACCAACGAGGCCAGAGCAGCAGTCGCAAGAAGCTTATTCATTTAAAAATCTCCTCCGAAAATTTAGCATCACCTGACGTGATGGTTATCCAAACAACGAAATTCGCCGCTTATAGTTCCTGAACGGACGATGGAAGACGAAAAATCACATATGCCAGTAGCGACTACTAAATGCTGTTTTCACGAGTGTTTCAGGCGATCGTGCACGCGTGCGAAGCGGCACTTTGCAACACGGATCGCTTCGGCAACAGGCGCGGTGCGTTCCGCCGCAGCTTCGACTGCGCGGGCGTCAAGCCAATCCAACCGGCCGGCGACGTAGTCAGCGACTACGGCAGCGTTGATTGTGACAGCCTGGGTGCGGCAGACGTCGACGGGCGCGCTAATCATAACACGCCCATGAAGTTCAGCACGAGGAGGACGGAAATGGGCACGCCCAAGAACCATAGGACAACGTTTTTCAAGTCATATCTCCTTATGAAGTCGCAACCTGCGAAAAGAGCGATGCAAAAGATCGGCGCAAACCGCGCGGCACGTATGCTCTAACGCCTCAAAACCGGAAGCGTTTCATCGGTTCAATAAAACAGCATTGCCGCTATGGCCGAACGCCGCTCAAACGGACTCGAGGACGGGCGTTGCTCCAGGCTTGCCCGGGGTGTCGCTGGCACTTTGGCCCGTTGTGCCATTTGCCTCTCCGGCCGAGCCGAGCATCGATGCGAGTGTCACCACCGAGTTGGTCACCGAAACCTTCTTGTCATTTGCCTCGTGCGACCAGCTCGAGTCTTGCGACGATCGCACATCCAGCACCATGATGCGCGCGTTTGGAAAGTCCCGAACAGCGCGGCGAAGTACGAAGCGAAGCTGACGCTCGTCGGTACCGCTAAGGCTCGCCAGAATTATCGCGTCGGGCGGATGAGCACCTGACTGCGCCTTGGCGTCCGACAGCGCGGTCAGCCCCGACGCCGAACTGCGCGAGATCATGTCTGGGGGCAATGTCTCGCCTAGCACTTCAGCAATGAACATCGCGCCAATTGAGTCCACCGCACCTCGGGCCGGCACGATCAAGACGTGGCAATGAATATTTTGAATTTGGCGATCCGCCTCCAGGATGTCGTCTCTGATCAATCCAGTCACAGTTTTGCTCGTCGCCATGAGGTCACCGATCTGCTCTTTGTCGAGGCGGCCGCGGCCCATGTCATCAGCGGCAAGGCGAAGTGCCGGCATAATCAGCTGGTCGGCGACGGTGGCTAAAGACGCAGTCTCCAGAGCCGTTTCAATTTGTTGTCCAGCTGCGACGGCATCTTCGGACGACATCCGGTGATACAGTTCTTGCGGCGGAGAGAGGGCCGGTTCGTCGCCCAATAGGACGCTGAAGGCCTCAAGCGAGGGCACGTACCGGCCCAGAACAATCAACCCCATGGTCAGCGGCGCGGCCAATATGAGGCCGACGGGGCCCCATACAAGGGTCCAGAAACTCGCAGACGCGACCATCGCAAACGGTGATATTCCCGCGCGCTTCCCCAATACCAGGGGTTCGACGACGTGGCCCATCAACGGTTCGCCGATGACGAATACCGCGAGCGTGGCGAAGAACATGCCCCAACCAGGGTCGACAGCCGCTGCGAGTAGAATGGGCGGGATGGCCGCCAGAAAAGAGCCGATGAACGGAACGAAGCGCATGACGGCTGTGAGGATACCCCAGAGTACGGCGTTGGGGATGCCGATCAGCCAGAGCGTGACGCCAACGAACAAACCAAAGGAGACGTTCAGCAACGCTTGCATGAGAAAAAGTTTGGACAGCCGTCCGCCCGCTTCGCTCATCGCCGAAGTTGTATTCGAAATGTGATCGGTGCCGATAACGCGGACCACGCGGTCGCGGAGATCATGGTATTGCAACAGCAAAAACAGCGTGAATAATAACGTCAATCCGGCTTTCGCGAACGGCCCCAAAATAGTGTCGGCATAATCGATGATGCCAGAATCATTGCGGGGAGATTCGGGTTTTTCTTCCACCGGCTTTTCGATGGGTTTATCTTGTTGAAGAATTGGCGGCGTGGGTGCCGGTGCGCGTGGATCGGCCGACATTTCGCGCTGAATAGCTGTCCCCAGAGCATCAACAGCATCGGCTGCTCGAGAGAAATCGCTCTGCCCACCGTTTGAACTCGTAACGGAGCGAACCTTGGCAACGACATTGTTGCGGTAGCTGTCGAGGCCGGCGGTCAGCGAAATAATCTGGTTGCTGACCACGCCTGTGAAGCCGACGATTCCAGCGACCAACGCCAGCATCACGAAAGTAACTGCGAGCCCACGTGGCACGCGGACTTTGCCCATCCATCGCACGATGGGTGTCAGAATAAACGTCAATAGCGCGGCCAACGTAAACGGTATCAGGATGTCTTTGCCGAGCGTCAAACCCACTATGAGCAGCGCGGCAACAACCATCGATGAGGAAACGTTGCGCAGTGAGTCCGAAACAAGTGGCATTTAACGACGCTCCCCCTGAAGCCGGAGCAATGGCTTACGACTCGAGAAGCTCCGCAGCGCAAAACGCCAATTGCGGTGGGAAGTTCCGGCTCGTTTGATCGCGGCGCCGGAACTGAAACTTGCGGGAGACGTTTATGAGCAGTGGCCATGGGTTGCGACGCTGTACGCGAGCGCTACGTGGCGAATGTTGTTTCATGGAGAATGTGCATGTCTGGGACAGGCGACAAGATCAAAGGTTACGCCAACGAGGCGGCCGGCAACGTAAAGCAGGGCGTGGGTAAGCTGGTCGGCTCGGAGAAGATGGAAGCAGAAGGCAAAATGCAGGAAATCAAAGGCGAAGTTCAACAGACCGTCGGCGATGTGAAGAACACTGCATCGGACACTTACGACGACGCTACGTCGTCTTCGACGGCTGACAAGGTTTCTGGGTATGCGAACGAAGGCATGGGCAAGGTTAAGCAGGCGGCAGGCCGCGTGTCCGGTTCGGCGTCGACTGAAGCCGAAGGCCTTGCGCAAGAAGCCAAAGGCGAAGCGCAACAGGCGCGCGGCGATATCAAAAAGACGATTGGCCGTTAATCTAAATTGATGGCGGAATAAATGTGCAAATCTTGCTGCCCTGCCGGGTCTCCGGCGGGGCAGTTTTTTGCGCAGTGGGCTTTTTCCGGCACCGTGCGTCCGGGTGCGGAACTTATTTTTAAATGTCACGTTCGAATGACATGAAGTTTTTGCGCACGGAGCATTTCAATGGGTAATCTTTTACATTACGCGATCGTCTTCCTTGTCGTCGCGCTCGTCGCAGCTTTCCTCGGTTTTGGCGGCGTCGCCGGCACGGCAATGGATGGGGCCCGCATCCTGTTTTGGGTCGCCATCGTTCTCTTCGTCGTGTCGCTGATTGCAGGCCTAATTCGCAAAGCTTAGTTCGTAGAGCCTGGACTTTTGAGTTGTTTTCGCCACGTACTCGAGCGGCTCGCGCCACGGCGCTAGCCGCTCTTTTGTTTGCAGCGACGCTTGCAGCAGAGTGACGTGCGATACCAGTTGAGAAGGTCGTGGCAGAGGACTTTGCACTATGAAGTTAAGCCGAGCATCGCGCGCTGCGCGCTTCATCCTCGTTCTGACCGCGCTCATTCTCCCGTCGCTGTCGTTGTTGCCGCTTGGTGGATTATACCTTTGGGAAAAGGGCTATCTGCTGTGGTGGGCGCTGGCGTCGGCGGCCGTCGTGTCTGTCGTTTTTGCGGCGCAGCGGTGGCTTCTGAAACAGCCCGAAATCGAGCATCCCTCATCGTCCGCTACAGTGGATAAATCCTCACGGGTCAACCAGGCGTGGTCACCCGTCGAGCAGCGGGCGTGGGATGACGTGAAGCTGCTGGCGGCGAAAGTAGACGTCGACAAGCTCGTCGATCCGCAGGCCCTGTTTGACCTTGGCCATACGACTGTCAACGAGGTCGCGCGCCGATTGCATCCTGAAAAAGATGATGCTCTTTGGCAATTCACGATGCCGGAAGCGTTAGCGATCACCGAGCGCGTCAGCCAACGTCTCGGGCGTTTTATAGAGAACAATATTCCGTTCGGTGACCGGCTAACGGTCTCTCAAGTCATGACAGTTTACAGCTGGCGATCGCTCGCCGACGTGGCGGAGCGCGCTTACGATATCTGGCGCATCGTGCGTTTGGCAAATCCGGCGACGGCGATTACTCACGAAGCGCGGGAGCGGTTATCTCGAGCGATGCTGACGTGGGGCAAGGAGCACGTCACACGACGGTTGGCTGAAACATTCGTGCTTGAAGTCGGGCGAGCGGCGATCGATCTCTATGGCGGCCGATTGCGGATTACACCCGACGATGTCTTGAGCAATAAATTCGACACCTCGTCGGTAGCCGACGTTGGCGCTGGATCGAGTGCGCCGTTCAAGGTCCTGATTGCGGGCATCGAACGCGCACGGTTCTCCGATCTGACCGCCGTCTTCAATTCTATCCAGCAGACGCGCGCAGAGCTCGTTGCAGCGTTCGTTCGCGGGGAAACATCCAGTGCCGAGTTTACCCGGCTCAGCGCGACCGAGGTTCGAGCCACTCGAGCGACAGGCGACGCGGCGGGCGATTTGAAGATCCTTGGCAAAGAGAGCGCGCAGGTGGACATCATCGCGTGGGTCCGCTCTGCCACCTCGCCGATGACAGACATCGAGCGTGGCTGGTTGCGTGCAGCGGGTGCCGCTCACCCCCTTCCGCCGGTGCTGCTGCCGATCTTTTACACGGCTGCTGACGTGAGCGCACCGGATCTCGAGGCCTGGCCGAATGCCGCTCGCGCGATTTATGGCGGCGCTGTCGGGCAGCCAGTCACGCTCACAGCTGGAACCGCAGATCAGGTCGCGATGGCCACCGCGTTGTGGGCAGGGCTTGCCCGTGTTGCGGCCGATGCGCGCCGGGTTCAGTTGGCGCGTGGATTGGATGCGCTCAAAAATCATCGAGATTGGTCGGGTACTGCGCGGCGAACGGCGACGGCTGTCGGGTCGCTGGCTAAGGCAATCATTCCCGACCGTTTGCGCCGGCTCAAATGACTCACTGCGCTGGTTTTGTGCAGTGCGCACGGAACCTATCGCGTTTGCAGAACGTTGCTCGCTCACAATTTCTCAGTCATCACAACACGGAGGCATCCATGGCCTATTCAAGTTCTAAAGACGATCTTCAAGCTGCGGGCCGCAGCGCTGCCGCCAGCGTCTCAGATAAGGCGAGCGAGTACGCAGGCAAGGCTGGGCAGCAGTTCGATAAAGCCATCGATAGTGCTGAATCGACTGTGAACGCTATGGCCGAACAAGGCCGTGAAGCTGGCCAGCAGATCCAACAAGTGGCTGGGAACATGAAGACGGCCGTCGATCGCTCGGTCAGGGATCAGCCGATGGCAACGCTTGCGTTGGCCGCAGCGGTCGGTTTTGTCCTTGGCGCGGGCGTAG
>JANOCZ010000482.1:0-2656 GCA_031412455.1 Hyphomicrobium sp.
CAAGCGCCAGCCGTTGCCGGTGTGAGCGGCGCTTACGGAAGTTCTATATTGCCTTTTTTTCTGCCGCCGTAGAGCGTGGTCGTCAGCTCATCGACCTTGTAGCTGCCGCCGCCTTTGGCACCCTTATATTTTCCGGTGCCACCCGTGTAGGTGTAAAGCGACTCCTTGAGCTGAGAGCCCTCCTCCCAGGTCAAGGAAATCGTGTCACCGCTTTTCACGGCTGCCGTACAGCCCCCGCTGCCTTTCCAACTTCCATCAGGCATATATTCGTAAGTGCCTGAGCAATCCTCGACGGCCTTCTGAACGCCGGCATCGTCGGGAACGATGACGCATCGGCCAGCGTAATCGACGAGCTTGTGACCTTTTTCCGGCTCAGACTCATTCCACTTGTCGATGACGCACGTCATAACGCCTGCTACATTTATATTTTGACCAGCGTTCGCCATGCTCGAGCCGAGAATGCAGACGGGTACGACGCCGATAAGAAATTTGAGCATTTTTCACCTCCTCGCTTTTAAATGACTGCGCGGGCGCAGCGATCCGTTTGATGAAGGTGGTCAATCAAATGCTTTGGCAGCATGACCAGCCACAGCGGAAGGGTGACAGCTCGTGTCAGACAATCGTAGTATGTTACGGTATCTGACGGCCCCGATGCCGGAGTGAATTACTACGTTCCTGCGATTCGGAGGAATGCACGATGGGCGCCACTTCAGATGGCACAGCCGAGAGCATGAACGTGAGCGCAATCGCAGAGACCGCCGTCCGCGAACAGCTGGACCGGATCTTTGCAAGCGCTCCGTTCCAGCAATCGCGCCGCCGCCAGCGCTTCCTGGAATATATTGTCAACGAAACGCTGGCCGGGCGTGGTGACCGGCTCAAAGGCTACACTATCGCTCGCGAGGTCTTCGATCGGCCCGAATCCTTCGATGCCAACGTCGACCCCATTGTTCGCGTCGAAGCCGGGCGCTTGCGCGATCGTCTCCGTGAATATTACGACGCCGAAGGCAGAAGCAATCCCATTCGCATTGAGCTGCCGAAGGGCAGTTACACACCGCACTTCACGTTGCTGCAGGCGTCTGGGTCCCAAATGCCATTAGGCGGTGACCGGGAACCGCCGCAAGGCGATACCGTAACGGCACCTGACCGAGCCAACTTCAGAAGTACCGATGGTCAGGTGCGTGCCGAGCGTTTTGATATCGCCAACTCAGACTGGAGGCATATGGCGGCGCTGGCGGTAGTTTTGCTGCTGATCATGTCCGTTGGCTATTCGTGGACAAAGCCCTGGATGGCCGCGCCAGCTATATCCGATAAGCCGGCCATAGCGGTGTTGCCGTTCGACAATATTGGCGATGAGTCGAGATGGGAGCGGCTTGCGGGCGGGATCACCGAGGACATCATCACCGATCTCTCCCATTCCAGAGATCTCATCGTCATCGCCCGCAACTCCACTGAGGTTTACAGGAATAAGCCCGTCGACATCCGTCAGATTGGTCGAGACCTCAATGTAAAATACGTGCTGGAGGGCAGCATCCAATCGATGAGCGAGAACATTCGCGTGACAGCCCAACTCGTCGAAGTGGTTTCGGGCAGCCACATCTGGGCCGAGCGCTATGACCGGCCCGTCGATGACCTGTTCGCAGTGCAGAACGAAGTCACGCAAAGAATCACTGCGACTCTTGCCGGCTACGAAGGCGCGGTCGCGGATGCCGAGCGCAATCTTATTCGGCGCAAACCACCCGCGAACCTAACCGCATTTGACACCTACTTGCTGGCGATGGAAGCAAAGCACAAGGTAACGAAAGAAGGCTTATCCCAAGCAGAACGGCTTTTCCGCAAAGCTCTTGAACTCGATCCGCAACTGGCACGCGCGTACGTGGGGCAGGTCGATGTCCAATTTTATATGATCGATCTAGGATTGGCACCTTCTGTCGATGAGGCGCTGGCAACGATGATGTCGGCCGGCCAGATGGCCGTGATGATCGATCCCAACGACGGCAAAACACATTACGCACTCGGCCTAGCGTCACTCTACAATGGCAAAGGCGAACAGGCAGCCGCCGAATTTTCCAGAGCTGAAACGCTCGCGCCCTCGGATGCAGACATGCTGGTCAGCATTGCATGGTCGATACCATTGCTGGGAGAGTCGCAACGCGCAGTGCGTCTCGTTGAACGTGCTCTACGGCTCAACCCGCATTACCCAGACTGGTATAATCAAGGCCTCAGTTATGTGTTCTTTTTTGGTGAGCAGTACGACAAGGCCGTCAAGTATAGATTGCTCGTAAAAGAGCCCCTTGCTCTTGATTACGCATTTCTGGCCATGGCCTACGCAAATACTGCGCGCGCGCGTGATACAGCGGCCGCCGCCGCCAAAGTCGCGAGCCTTGACCCCAACTGGATCGCAGAAAAATATCTTAGTGAAGGCGGAGGTTATGCGGAAAGGGAGGCTGAATTGTTCATCGACGGTGCGAGGAAGGCAGGGTTAGCAGCCTGCGTAACTGCTGATCAAGCAAAGGGCGTGCCCAGTCTGATCCGTGTCAAATCCTGCGATCAGCAGCGCGCCAAATGAGTTGGATGGTTTTACGACTTTGTTCTTGGGATGCTATCGTCCGCTTTTGGCCCTTAGCCGAAGTCGGGCGGCGTTCCCGCCGAACATCCC
>JANOCZ010000483.1:0-7560 GCA_031412455.1 Hyphomicrobium sp.
GCCGATCGCATGAATGACAAGGTCCGCGCCTTGTCGGGCGGCCAAGCCCGCCGCGTCGAGATTGCCCGCGCACTCATGCACCGCCCCGACCTTTTGCTGCTCGATGAAGCGACCGTCGGCCTCGATATCGGATCGCGCGAGGGCGTCATTAAAATTGTCCGCGACCTCGTGGCGGAGCGGGGCTTAGGCGTGTTGTGGGCAACCCATCTCATGGACGAAGTTCGCCCCGGCGATCACGTCGTCGTTCTCGACAAGGGTCGCGTGCTTTTTGAAGGCGGCGTACCTGAATTTCTGACCAGCACCGGTAAGGACAGCGTCAGCGAAGCCTTCCGGGCCATCACCGGCACCGCCCCACTCGAGGAGGCTGCGTGATGGTAACTCAAACGCTGACAGCGCCGGCCAACTTGAGCGAGACTGAGCTCACCCAATCTGCCGCGCGCCGCATCGGCATCAGCGGCTACGTCGCCTGTTTTGGCGGCATTGTTTGGCGCGAAATGCTGCGCTTCATTCAACAGCGCGAGCGCTTTCTAGCCGCCCTAGTGCGTCCCCTGCTCTGGCTCTTGTGCTTTGCGGTCGGCATGCGCGCGACGCTTGGCATGTCACCAACTCCGCCCTACACAACCTACGTGCTCTACGAGCAATATATCGCCCCCGGCCTCGTCGGCATGATCCTGTTGTTCAACGCCATGCAGTCATCGCTCTCGATGGTCTACGACCGCGAAACGGGCGCCATGCGAACGCTCTTGGTCAGCCCCTTTCCGCGCTCGTTCCTGCTCATCTCGAAACTGTTTGGCGGCGTATTCGTGGCGGTCTTGCAGGCCTACACCTTCCTGCTGATCGCGCGCCTCTGGGACAGTTGGACCTGGAAGCCCGCTGCTGATTGGTCGAGCTTCGCTGCCCAGGTCTCCTCTAATTTGAGCGACATCTGGGTCCAGTTTTTGAACGTCGACCCGAACCCTGTTGGCTACGTGACGATTTTGCCGGCGCTGATCATGTCTGGCTTGATGTTGGGCGCGTTGGCTCTCTTCATGTCATCCGTGATCCGCCGCCTCGAAAATTTCGCCGGCGTGATGAACTTCGTGATCTTCCCGATGTTCTTTGTCTCATCGGCCCTCTATCCGTTATGGCGGGTACGTGAGGGCAGCCCGTGGCTCGCCAACGTGGCCTCGCTCAATCCGTTCACCCACGCGGTCGAACTGGTCCGTTTCGCCCTCTACGGCGAAATCGGGCCGCGCCTCGAGAACGGCACGCTCGATTTAACGCACCTCTACGTCGTCGTCGGCTGCACCTTGGTCTTTCTCGGAGCCGCCATATTCGCCTATAATCCATCAAAAGGCCTGATCGCTCGCAGAGGCGGACCAGGCGGAGAAGCTTGAGGAACTAAGTATGACATTCGCCAAAAAATTCACATCCAGTGTCGTTTTGCCGGCCGTTGGAATTCTGCTGTGCTGGCCAAGTTCAGTCCAGGCCGCCGACGCCGCCAATCCAGATTGGCCGTGCATTTCGCGCAAGGTCGTGGAGATGGATGCGGTGACCATCTGGGATGGCCCCTCACTCGACACCGCCAAAGATTGGCAGAAGGACGACAGCGTCCGTAAACTCTCCGCCTATGTAATTTCGCGCCGCCTGAAAGACGAAGAAGTCGATGCGGCGATCAAGAAATTTGCCGAGAGCGTTCCCGAAGCCAGCCGTGATCAAAAGCTGACGGAGCTTTTCGCGGCCACGTTGTCACGCACCAATGACGAGCGCAAAATCGTCATGAGCGGCATCGAACGCTTCCACAAGCGTCAGCTGGAAATCGCCAAGCAGATCGAGAGCAAAGGCATCACACTGCCCAAACAGGGCGACGCCCCACCCGCCCAAACTTCCGCCGATCCGTCGCCTGCTGGCAAGATCGAAGATCTCAAGATGAGTGCCGACGAACAGATGGCGTGGCAAGTCCGGGTGTTCCAGGAACGCCAGGAGAATATTCCGATCGCGTGTGAAATCCCAGCCTTGATGGACGAGCGTGCGGGCCTTGTCGCGAGGTCAATCCGCGCCTTGATGAAAAGCTGAAACGTCGCGAACTTAAGGCTCGGGCTTCACTTCGCTGACGGGTAGGCCGATCTCCTGCCAGGCATCCGTACCCTCCGAGAACCAGGTGACGTGCGAATAGCCATAAGTCATGGCGCGCTTGGCTGAGTTCCAGCTCATCCAGCAATTTCGCAAGCAGAAAAACACGAGTGGTTTCGTCTTGTCGCCGCCCGTTAGCTTCTCGAGATTGCTTTTAAAATACGTTTCGACGTCAGCGGACAGAACACCGTAACCAACGTTCGCCAACCACGTTGCGCCGTCGATACTGAAATGCGTCGGCTCCCGCCAGATCGTGCTGGCTGGCAAATTATCCGGCTTTGGCGCATGCGGATAAACATCGATGAAAATGGCGCTACCGGCCGTCCACAGCGCCCTCGCCTCTTCGGCAGATAAAACTTTCGCGCCCTTCAAGGTCGACGGTACGGGCTTTCTGTAATCATCCGTCCGGTAGGTCTCGGGCTCTTCGACTGTCTGAGCCTTAGACCCCATATCGACGGCCAGAACGGTCTGAGATGAAGCCGCCGCGACGCACAGGAAGACGACCGCGGCTATCAGCCAAGCGCGCAAAAAAACAGTCGCGCAACCCATAGAGGGATTGCGCGACGTGTTGGCTCTAAAACGACCATGCGTCATGAAGTTTCAGGACTCACCGCGCAGGAGGTGCCGGGGAAGCCGGAGCCGGGGCAATGGGAGCCGGGGTCAGTGGCACCGCTCCACCAGCCTTGTCAGTACCGCCCTTATCGTCGGCTGCGGGCACTCCGCCAGCTGGCGCAGCCGCAGACTTATCAGGTGCCACTGCGTTCTTTCGTGGTTCGGTCACGAGGTCCATCGATGTATCATCATCGACCAAAATCGGCACACCGTAGTCGAGCAGAATTTTGTCGATGTCGCCCTGACGCCGCGCGATGATTTCATTGAGCTGACGTTTCCACGCATCGTCACCGTTGCGCACGCCCATCGTGATGCGGAACGCAATCTTGCGCGCGCCCTCTTCTTTGCGCAATGGCACGACGACCAGCTTCTCGCCGCCGCGCGATGCCCAGTAAGCCGCGATCGGCCCCCAGTGAATCCCAGCGTCAATTTCGCCCGAGCGAATGTCTTTCATCATTTCTTCGGCGGGATTATCGAACCGGCGATCGACCATCTGCCGGTAGCCCTTCATTTTGCTCATCAAGCCGTATTTAGCGGCGAGTGTGCCGCCTGGATCGTTCTGCACAACCCCGATTTTCTTGTCTTTCAGCTTCTCGTCACCAAGGTGATCGACCCCATCGAGCGGGCCGCCAGCCTTGTAGATGAGCGCTGAAACCGAACGATAGATCGCGTTCGTGTTGAGCACCATTTCATCGCCCTGTCCCCAGCCGATGACGAGGTCGCATTTCTTGGCAAACAGCGTCATGCGGATAAAACCGGTGGCTTTGGGAAACCAGGTGTAAGCAACCGGAATTTTGAGCTCGGACGCGATCACGTCGGCAATCTTGTTTTCAAATCCTTCGCGCTTTTCATTCGAAAATGGCAAGTCGGATGGGTCCGAGCAAACGCGGAGCTCTTGACGGTTGACCAGATCAGCACGCGGCGCGTCGGCAGCGTTCGCTGCGCTCGCCGCAACAAGCGAAACTGCTAAAGCGGCCAGTAGATAGGCCGGTGACGCTTGGCGAACAGGTGCAAGAATTTTTGTCATTCCGATGGGACGCCTTCTATGGGGAATTGCATCTGCCCGATACGTGAGCACTGCTGAGACCAAATACTACGGCCCAGCGGCTCTTTCGATCTATTTTGCGACGTGATCGCAGCAAACTTTTCGTGATGATCGACCGCTCGCAAGCCGGGTCGAGCATTACAAAATCGTCATCCAGCACCGTAGAACGAAACAAGGAGCGACCCGCGGGTCGCTCCTTGTTCTTGAGCAGATCAACCTTCGCAATCCGCCGCAGCTTTCTTGGCTTCAGGCGATATATCCTGGCGACCGGCTGGACGGCCCGGCGGCATTCCGCCCTTGCCGTCCGCGTTGATCGAACGAGCTTTCACATACGTGTAAATGTCGTCGAGGTAGCACATGATATTTTTATCTTCGCCAAACGCTGGCATCACGTACTGCGTGCCGCCGCGGTCAGCAACGCGACCGCCTACGACGATGCCGTAGAAGGTCTCGTAGTCCATAGTCTTCAGGGAGTCGGCCAACGATGGCGCGAACGTCGAGCCAAGTGCATTTGGACCGTGGCACACGTGGCAAGCATCGTGATAGCGGCGGAAGCCCTGCCAAGTTGCCCAATCAACGTTGTAGTCCTTCGTCACGACTGGCGTGGGTTTACCGTCCTTATCGCGATAACGTCCATCCTTGAACGTGACGCCATCCATCGTCTTGGCCATGTCTGGAACTGGACCACCAGCGGTCGCGGCTTCAGCTTCAGCGGGTGCCGGGGAATTGCTGCCGGCGGCCGCTGCTGGCGCTGGAGCAGTTTCAGCAGGTTTCGTCTCTGTCGCTGCCGCTGCAGGCGCCGCATCGGCGGCTGGAGCAGCAGGCGCTGCTTCGGTCGTCGCTGCAGGTGCCGGAGCTGCCGGCGGCGTCTCAGCAGCAGGTGCGGCCGCAGCAGCCGGCTTGGCATCGGCCGCTGGTGCCGTCGGAGCGGGAGCAGCGGTTTCCGCGGCGACCTGAGTTGGCGCGGACGTGTCAGCAGGATTGGCAGCCGGCGTAGCAGCCGCCTTAGCCTTATCCGCCAAATCTTGCGCCTTGCTCACATCGGCAACGACATCGACCGAAACGGATTGGGCATTTTCCTTCAACGACTCAACCTTGGCCGCGACCTTGTCGCTCATCTCCTTGGCTTTTTCCTTCGCAGCTTCCACGGCTGCTGAAGCTTGAGCTGCCACCGACGGTTTTTCACCCGTGGTTGTCGCAGTCTTGTCTTCATTACACGCACTTACGCTTAATCCGGCGGTCATCGCCGCGAAAAGCGTTACTATTCTTAGATTTGATTTCACGGCGTTTCCTCTTGTCGCGTTGTTGTAGTCGATTTGCCCACCACCGGTTTCTATATAGGGCCAGTTTTTGCGATGCGCACGGCCTATTGTGCCACTAATCATACTTTGGCCTAATGTAGAAACAGAACCCAGGCGCGAATGGATCCGCCACCCGTCGAAATTTGTCGCATCAAAGGTGTGTCAACCTGTACTTCGGACGTGCTGTCTGGCTTCGCGGTAAATGTTCTCGAACCCAGCGCGATATTCTTGTCCAGGCTGAACGCTGGTATCGCGTAACGTGTGCCGGCCCGCGGCAGTGCGCCCGCTGGGACCGTGCGAGAAATCTGACGATCCATTTAGCGAGGAGCTTGCGCACGACGGACAAAGTGGTTTTTTTTCTGCGGTGATCAGGTGACCACCAGTTTTTTGAAAGCGCTGCAAGAGAGCGCACGCCAGCAAAAGCAGAGCAAGGTTGTCCAGAAAATACGCCGATAGTTAAATGATCGCCATGGCAGGCTGTCAGTTCGAGGCCTTCAGCGCCGCAGTCGATATGCGGCGATTGCGATCCGCCTTCCATCACTCCAGCTATCCGTACCGATCCTCGAAAAAAAAAGGCCGGCGCAGGATGTCCCGCGCCGGCCCAATTGTATTCGAACGGCTAGACTATGGCAGTGCGAACACTGTCAGCGATCCACCAAGGTTGGTGTACTGCTTGAGGCCAGCGTAGCCACCAACAGCGCCCAGACCATCGGTCGGGTTCGTCAGGCCAGCAGCAAGACCGATACCGGCCCAACCACCAACGCCCGAGAACACGCCAACGTACTGCTTACCCTTGTGAGAGTAGGTCATTGCGTTGCCGATGATGCCCGATGGAGTGCGGAAGCGGAACAGCTCCTTGCCATCCTTCTGGTCAACAGCTTTGAAGAAGCCTTCGAGCGTGCCGTAGAATGCAACGCCGCCAGCTGTCGTCAGAGCGCCCGACCAAACCGAGAACTGCTCAGGCTTCGACCATACGATCTTGCCCTTGCCAGCGTCCCAGGCGATGAAGTTGCCCATGCCGCCATGGCTGTCCGGAGCCGGATACATGGAGAGCGTGGCGCCAACGTAAGGCTGACCAGCCGTATACGAAACCTTGAATGGTTCGTAATCCATGCACACGTGGTTCGTCGGAACATAGAACAGGCCTGTCAGCGGCGAGAACGACGCTGGCTGCTGGTCCTTAGAACCGAGAGCTGCCGGGCAGATGCCCTTCGAGTTTACGTCTTGACCGTTGAGGAATGTCGACATTTTAGCGACAACCTGTGGGCGGCCATACTTTTCGCTCTTCGGATCCATGACAACTTCAGTTGCCCAGTTGACCTTCGGGTCATACTTCTGAGCGACGAGAAGTTCGCCGGTGGCGCGATCGAGCGTGTAAGCGAAGCCGTTACGGTCAAAGTGAACGCGAGCTTTGCGCTTGGTGCCACCAACGTCGATATCCGCAAGGATAGGTTCGTTGATGCCGTCATAGTCCCATTCGTCGAACGGGGTCATCTGGTAAGCCCACTTAGCAACGCCGGTGTCGACGTCACGAGCGAAGTGAGTCATCGACCACTTCTGGTCGATTTGCTTGCCATCAGGCCCAGCACGCTGTGCAGGGTTCCAAGTCGAAGGATTGCCGGTCCCGTAATAGATCAAGTTGAGTTCTGCATCGTAGGCCATATAGCCCCAGATAGAACCGCCACCGATCTTCCACTGATCGCCATTCCAAGTCTTCAAGGACGAATCCTTGCCAACTGGCTTGCCGAGCGACATGGTCTTGTCTGGGTCAACCAGGATGTCCGCATCTGGGCCCATCGAGTATGCGCGCCAGACCTTCTTACCCGAGTTGATGTCGTAGGCTGTCAAGAAGCAACGAACGCCGAATTCTGCGCCCGAAACGCCGATGATGACCTTGTCCTTCGTGACGAGCGGAGCGCCTGTGCCCGTTTCGCCGCGCTTCGGATCAGCATTGACCGACTTCCAGAGCTCTTTGCCCGACTTAGCGTCGAGAGCAACGAGCGATGTGTCTGCCTGGTGAAGGAAGATCTTGCCTTCAGCATACTGCACGCCACGGTTTACCGTGTCGCAGCACATGACAGGAATAACCGACGGATCCTGCTTCGGCTCATACTTCCAGATGATCTTGTTGTCATCTGCAAGGTTGAGTGCGAACACGATGTTCGGGAACGCCGAGTGGAGATACATCGTATCGCCAATAACCAGCGGGCCGCCTTCATGACCACGGAGAACGCCCGTCGAGAACGTCCAAGCAACCTTCATGCTGCCGACGTTTGCAGTCGTGATCTGGTCGAGCTTCGAGTAACGAGTACCTGCGTAGTCACCGGACTGAATAGCCCAGTTATTCGGATCGCTCGACAACTTAGCAACGTCAGCGTTCGCCCAGACGGGCGACGTAAACGCAGCTGATGCGAGCAGTCCGCATGCGATTGCACTTTTGCGCATCGCGCTTCCTCCATTTTGAGTATTGTCTTGCCACGCTTGCAAGTG
>JANOCZ010000484.1:0-2879 GCA_031412455.1 Hyphomicrobium sp.
CAAGCCTGCCGATCCATTTGTTAGAGCTGTATTTCTCGGCGAAGCCGTCTTTGGCCGGTCCGGCGATGATCGATGTATCGAAACCGGCACTCGCTTCGGCTTATTGCCGAAACATCCCATCAGGATGCCAATCGGAATGCCGACCGCAGCCGCGGCCAGGAAGCTCAGAAGGATACGCCGGCAGCTCACGGCAACATCGAGCAAGAAGTTCTGCTCGGCAAATAGCTTGTAGAGTGCAGCGCCGACCTGTTCGACAGACGGAAAGAATTTACGCGCCGACTCGGCCGTTAAGTAGTGGCCAACTTCCCAAACGGCAAAGAATGCCAAAACTCCGAGCGCGCCGAGCACCATCGATCGCTTGGCGGAGGGCTGCTCGCGGAGTTCGAGGAGGCGCTTCTTGGGAGCAACGAACAGCGGCGCATCTTCGGTCGCCCGGGCCGCAGCGGGAGAATAGTTCAGTTCATCCGGCGTGCGATGCTTGTTTAGCATACGAGGCTCCCGCTAGGGGCTTGGCACACGGCTCTGTCTGCCAAGCGTCAACGGTAGTTGCGCGCGCTTGAGGGTGATAGCCCCAAATTGCCAATGTAAAGAATTGATTTGGTCAATGTTGAGACTTAGGCACGCCAACTTTCGCGAAGTCCTAATTTCTTGAGAGTTTCGGCGATCATCTAAGGCTTTTTGGACTTTGCCGCCGTTGGTTTTGTTCTGGAGCGGCTGGCCGCATGCATGCCGCCGCTGACGGCACATCGCGAGCCGAAGCTGTCAGTTCTTGAATGAACAGCTGCCGGGATAGATGAAGCGGGCCCTTTGGATTGGTGATGATGTAGATCTGCATATCGGGTAAGCCGCGCTTGCCAAGCAACGGCCACAGCCGGCCAGCCGCTACTTCCGGCTCGGCATAACCTTCCGGCAGAAAACAGATCCCGACGCCCAGGATCGACAGCCGTCTGGCCTCTTCGAGATGCTCGGTGATCCCCGCGACGTGGCCGCCAAGCGCATGCTTCAATCGGAAATCGGAAAGCTGGTCGGGCTCGTCTGATCCAGTCAGAATGAAAGCGTCGTCAACCATTGCGCTCGGGTTGGTGACATGCCGGCCAAACAGCCGGTGCCCACGGCCGCAGTAAGGGCGGTGAACTTCCTTGAAAACTGGAAAATAATTCAGTTCGGCGCGCTTGCTCGGCGTCGGCGCCACACCGATATCGATCTCCTGGCGCAGCAGGGAGTCAACCACGGTGGGCCACGTCGCGACGTCGACCAGCAATTCGATATCGGGATATTTTTTGTTGAATGAGGAGATGATGTCATCGAGTTTCGCGTTGACCAAATTACTGATCAGCCGGATGCGGATCGGTCCGCGCGCAACCACCGCAGCGTCGGTGATCGATTCCGGCAAATGCTGAATGTGTTCGCTGAGCAGCGCACAGCTTTTCGCGAGCCGCTGGCCTTCTTCGGTGAGTGCAAAGCCGCCCGGCCCGCGCCGGCACAGCCGGGCATTCAAGCGTTGTTCAAGCCGCATAAGTGCCAGACTAACAGCCGATTGCTTTCGCCCCAGCCGTTGGGCCGCCCGCGTGATCCCACCGGCCTCAACGATCACTGAGAAATACTTGAGTAGATTCCAGTCCAATTGTTGCAATGCTGGGTCGACGCTGATCTTCTTGTCGGGCATCGTCATCCCCAAAGTCGCGCTCAAAGAGTCTGAGTGCGGCACAGTTCTTGTTCTTGAGGGCAACCATAGCTCTCGATTACATGAACTGTAATGGGAAATTTTATGCCGGCCCGCGTCTTCGATGGGCCGTGGCTGATGGGTGCGTGCGATCGTCGGTCTTGAGTAAACTTAAAACCTGTTTTCGACGTCAGCTGCGTGGATTAGATCTGCAGACTGGGCTTTGCGACAATCGTCCACGGCCAAAAATGCCGGTGGTCTGCACCAGCTTGGGTCGTGGACACTGCGGTGCTTGCGGGCCTGGCAAATCATGAGTATAGCCCCATACGCGTTGGGATGTAGCCAAGTGGTAAGGCAGCGGATTTTGATTCCGCCATTCCCAGGTTCGAACCCTGGCATCCCAGCCAAATTCTAAGTCATTGATATTGTATCATAAAACACATTTTCTCAGGTCACAGATCCGCCCCTGATTTCGGCGGGTTAGCGCATTGTGGCCGTGACCGAGCCGCAACGAGAGACGGTTGTTTGCGGGATATGGCGCCAACTCGACGAGGTTATCTCTCGAGGCCCTTTTCGTGCTGCGGGTCCGCGCCGAAATCGCGAAAACAAAAAAGCGGAAGGTGCATGCCACGCAGAGCGCGCGTGAAAGTGTGCGCGATAATTTGTTAGAAACCGAGGTGCCGTCGCTGAAGGGACCATTCGCGAGGCAAAGTATGTGTTTTCGTAATGAAGTTTCGCGCAGTCAGCGTCGTCGGATGACGACCGTCGAGAACGGCTGCAATGATATCCGGCGCTAGAAAACTGATGCGCAGCAGTGCCGTGATGTAGTTGGCGTTCGTTTTGATCCGCCTCGCGGACGCTTCGATGCTTTCTCCAGTACCGTTGAGTATTTTTTCGCGGACATCAAAAGCTTTGACGAACAAATTAATCAACGTGGTGTTCGGTGCTTGCGCGGCCGCATCGCGTACCACGAGTCTCAAGCCTTGGCCTGCGCGTTTCAATACAGCGTCCACTTTCAAGGCGAGAACTTCATGGCCGCGGTCAATCTCGCCGCGTTTTCTAGCCTGCTGCTTTTCTGGTTGTGTCAGTGCATCGAGGACGTGTGACCGGCTGATCTCGATATCAATGTGCTCGGGTTGAATGACAACGCGATGTACGATCCTTCGGACAATGGCTCGTCGCAACACTGCTGGCTGTTCGTCCCAATCACGCGCGA
>JANOCZ010000485.1:0-2580 GCA_031412455.1 Hyphomicrobium sp.
GTCATACTCCAGCCTCTTCTTGATCTGTGAGCAAGACACTGAGCACTGCGGTCATCGACGGTCCTTCAATAAACTCGTCGGCCGACTTGCGCACAGCAGCCCGGGCAATGACACCGCCGAAGCCGACGACATAGACGCCGGCTGAGCGCGCTGCGACATCGCTGGCGCCATCCCCTACAAGGGCGACGCGGCCATGTACTCGCGCAATCTCGCCGCAGACCAGAGCTTTACCTTCGGCACGCGCAAGTGGCTCGCTTGAATCGAAACCTGCGTAATTTCCGTCTGCATCAAAATTTACCGGCACGGCACGAACGTTTTCGGGTGGAATATCGAGTTTAATTGCGAACGCCGCAACTGGTTGCAAAAGGCCGCCGCTCACGACGTAGATTTGCTTACCAAGGCGGCGAAGTACCATGATCGTTTCGCGCACGCCGGGAACAAGTTCCTCAATATACCGGGTTGCAAGCCAATCGAGATCGGTGCGGCTTGGCCGCACTCGCTCCAATCTTTTCGCATAGACCGAGTCTATCGGGACGTGGCCGTCCATGGCAGCGCTCGTCAATGACGCGATCTCGGTTTCGCAACCCGCGCGCTTAGCGAGTTCGTCGATGCCCTCGATGCGCGAGAGCGTGCTGTCGCAATCAAAACAAATAGCGTCGAAACGGGCCCGTGAATCCAGCTTGATCATAGTTCGATCTGTATGGCCTGTTTGATGGCTGGAAGCCGGCGGATTTCGTCGAGGGCTGCTTCGCCGAGTGCGCGTTCAATACCGATCAGCGCGATCGATTCCGTCTTGCCTGGAGCGGTGCCTATCTGCATGCGTGAAATGTTGATGCCTTCGCGGCCGAGTATTGAACCAAGCGCCCCGACGACACCAGGACGGTCGTCATGCCGGGTATACAGCATCAAGCCCTCTGGCACGGCCTCGACGTCGTAGTCGTCGATCTGGACAATCCGCGGCTGTTTTTCGCCGAGCAGCGTGCCGGCGACCGTAGTAACACCCTTATTTGTCGTGGCACGGAGTTCAATCTGCGAGACGTAGTCTTGCATGTCCTCCGAGCGGCTTTCACTGATGACAATACCTTGCCGTTTCGCAAGCGCCATTGCATTCACCTCGTTGACTTTGACCGCGAGGCTAGTGCCCAGCACACCGGCGATGGCGTCCGACGTGATCGTGCGGGCATCGAGTTCAGCTGCCCGGCCATGCAAATGGACTTCAAGGGCGCTGATTGCCCCGCCGGTAAGTTCGGCGATTAAACTGCCGAGTGAACGTGCGAGACCGCGGTAGGGGCGTGCCTTACTGACCAGTTCGGCGGACACGCGTGGCACATTGATCGCGTCAGTGACAACGCCCGTCGCCAGATATGCCGCGATCGTCTCTGCGATTCTCAAGCTGACGGCTGTCTGGGCCTCCTGCGTCGAAGCGCCAAGATGTGGAGTGAACACAACGTTGTCCAGCGTCAGAAGTGGCGAAGCGGCCGGCGGTTCTGTGGCGAAGACGTCGAGTGCAGCGCCAGCAATATGACCGGCCTTCAGGGCTTCGTAGAGCGCGGCCTCGTCGATGATGCCGCCGCGGGCGCAGTTGATGATACGGGCCCCAGGCTTCATCGCGGCAAGCCGCGCAGCATTGATCAGATTGCGAGTCTTCTCAACCAGCGGGCAGTGCAAGCTGACGTAGTCGGCACGGCTTAGAAGGTCTTCTAACTCGCAGCGCTCAACACCGTTCTCTTCAAAAACTATTGGTGCGACCAGTGGGTCATACGCCAGCACATGCATCTTGAGACCCATAGCGCGGTCTGCAAATATCCGCCCGATCGTACCGAAACCGATGATGCCTGCGATTTTTCCTGAGACTTCTGCGCCCACGAATTTGGCAGGTGTCCATTCGCCACCGCGCAGCGACTTGTCGGCGCGTGGCAGATTGCGGCTCAACGAGAAAAGATGCGCGATCGCGAGTTCAGCGGTTGTCGTGGCGTTAGAGTCGGGCGTATTGCACACGAGAATACCATGTTCCGTCGCGCAGGCCGTATCGATATTGTCGACGCCGATACCGGCGCGCCCGATGATCCGGAGGCGTTTAGCACCCGCTTTGATGGCCGGAGCCGTCACTTTCGTTGTCGAACGGACGATCAGCGCGTCGTAACTTCCAAGTTTCTCCACGAGTTCCGCTTCACTCATACCATTTGCGGTATCAACGTGAATTCTCTGGTTGGTCTTGAGATTGGTAATCCCTTGCTCGTGAATTGAATCAGCGACCAGGACCCGGATACCGGGAGATGTCATGTGTCTACCCCAATTTTTTTTTGATTATCATTTACGAGTTGGCAAAAAATCTTCAAGACGATTGCCTCAGGCAATGTACGCGTGCATTGCGAATTGACTAATGGCTTATTCCGCGGCCTCCAGATAGCTGTCCAAAGGTGGACAGGAACAGAAGAGATTGCGGTCACCGTAGGTATTGTCTACCCGGTTGACGGGCGCCCAATATTTGTCGACGCGGAAAGCACCTGGCGGGAAACAGGCAACTTCTCGCGAGTAGGGCCTATTCCAATCGCCGACGAGATCCTCGACGGTGTGCGG
>JANOCZ010000486.1:0-4716 GCA_031412455.1 Hyphomicrobium sp.
ATCCGCACGGTGTTGAATCAGGCGCTGGCGCGCGCCGGTTACGCGCCGCGCGCCACCGGCAACGCGGCGACGCTGTGGCGCTGGGTCAGCCAGGGGGAGGGCGATGTCGTCATCACTGATGTCGTCATGCCCGATGAGAACGCCTTCGATCTGATCCCGCGCATGAAAAAGCTGCGGCCCGATCTGCCGATCATTGTGATGAGTGCGCAGAACACATTGATGACCGCGTTGACGGCCGCTGAGAAGGGCGCGTTCGAATATCTGCCCAAGCCGTTCGACCTCAATGAAGTCGTCGCCGTCGTTGCCCGGGCTTTGGCCGAGCCGGGCCGCCGCCGCACGCCGCAACCAGCGGACCGCGACACCGAAGAGTTGCCGTTGATCGGCCGGTCACCGCCGATGCAGGAAATCTATCGCGTTCTCGCCCGCCTGACGCAAAGCGATTTGACCGTGATGATCAACGGCGAAAGCGGCACCGGCAAGGAACTCGTCGCCCGCGTGCTGCACGATTACGGCCGCCGCCGGCAGGGTCCGTTCGTGGCGATCAATATGGCGGCAATACCGCGCGAGTTGATCGAGAGCGAACTGTTTGGTCACGAGAAAGGTGCGTTCACCGGCGCGCAGTCGCGCACCGCGGGACGCTTCGAGCAGGCCGAGGGCGGCACGCTGTTTCTCGACGAGATTGGCGATATGCCGCTCGAAGCGCAGACGCGCCTCCTGCGCGTGCTGCAGCAGGGTGAGTACACGACGGTTGGCGGGCGTACGCCGATCAAAACGAATGTGCGCATCGTTGCTGCCACCCATCGCGATTTGAAAACACAAATTCAGCAGGGACTTTTCCGCGAGGATCTCTATTACCGGCTCAACGTCGTGCCGATGCGTCTGCCACCGCTGCGTGAACGCCTCGAGGACGTTGGCGATCTGATCCGCCACTTCCTGCGCCAAGCGGGCCGCGAAGGTATGGGTCAGAAATCGATCGAGACGGCGGCGATCGAACGCCTGAAAGGTTATTCGTGGCCGGGCAACGTGCGCGAACTTGAAAACGTGGTCCGCCGGCTCGTCGCGCTCTATCCGCAGGACACGCTCACGGCGCAGATCGTCGAGCAGGAACTCGTGGGTGCCGCGCAGCCGCACCATGCCAACGGCGACGGCGAAAGCGGCGAATTGGGTGAAGCCGTCGAACGGTATCTGACGCGCTATTTCTCGTCCTTCGGTGGCAATCTTCCGCCGCCCGGTCTTTATGATCGCGTCATCCGGGACGTTGAGAAACCGTTGCTGAGCGCGGCGCTGGCCGCGACGCGCGGAAATCAGATCAAAGCTGCCGAGCTGTTGGGGCTCAACCGAAACACATTGCGCTCGCGCATCCGCGATTTGGATATCCGCGTCTTGCGCACCATCGAGAGCTAATCATCACGCTGTACTTCCTGCCTTGACCCGCGACTATCTCCGGCGTTAAGCAACACCCGTCGCGAAAATGTCACAGTTAGGCTGTTGGCTGCCTCGCAGTGTGGCGCGGACGCTGTTGTTTCAACATCGCGTGCGTCTGGGCAACACCGTCTGTTCTGGGGAGTGGCAGCGTGACAATTTACAAAATCACATTCCAATTCAGTTTCTTACCGCATCAAGGTGCAGCGTAATGGCGGACCTGAGCCGCCACTCTCAGCTCGGATCAGAGGGCGGCGCTGCTCGCGGTGCCACCGTCATCGATGAAGCGAAAAGTCCGCTCAACCCGTCGGATCGGGCCTTCTGGATCGGGCTGACCGTTGTCGGCCTGTCAATTTTGTCGGCGCTCGTCAGCTACCTGATCTTGACCGGCCTCACGGCCATCGCGCCGCGCAATGAATTCGTGTGGGCCGCACTCGCGATCAACGTCACGCTCATCCTCGCGATGCTGGCGATCATTGCCTGGCAAGCGCGAGGCCTCGTGCGTGCGTGGAAGGACCGGACGCCGGGCGCGCGTCTGCATATTCGCATTGTTTTGCTCTTCAGCGTCATTGCCGCGTTGCCCGCTATCTTGCTCGCGGTCGCCGCGACGACGACCTTTTCGCGCTCGCTTGATGGCTGGTTTTCGACGCGCACGCGGGCGATTGTCGCAAACTCCTACGATGTGGCGAAAGCCTACGTGGAAGAGCACGGCCAAATCATTCGCACCGACGTTGTCAACATGGTGCGCGACGTCAACGGGCTTCCCGATATCGTCAAGAACGATACGGAAGAATTTCAAAAGCAACTGATCGGCCAAGCGGGACTGCGCGATTTGCCAGCCGCTTACATCATCGATGCTCAAGGCGTGCCGACCGTGCTCGCAATCGATGATCCGAAGTTGCCCTACATCGTCCCGCCGGTCGACGTGATCCAACTTGCCGAGCAGGGGCAAGTGCCACTGCTGATGCCGACCGACAGTTACCGCGTTGGGGCCATCGCGAAGATCGAAAGTTTGCCGGGCCGCTATCTCTATGTCGCGCGCGGCGTCAGCAACAAAGTCATCGGCCACTTGCAGCGCACAGAGCAGAATGTCAGCGAGTACAACGAGTTGCGCAAGCGGCGGAGCGGGCTCAAAATCGCGCACGGTCTGATCTATTTCATGATCTCGACGACGTCGCTGTTAGCCGCGATCTGGGCTGGGATGTGGTTCGCTGGCCGGTTCGTCGCGCCAATCCGGCGACTCATTGCCGGCGCTCAGGAAGTTTCGCAAGGCAATCTCATGATCGAATTGCCAGAGCGCCGCGGCGAGGGTGACCTCAGGCGCTTGTCTGAAACGTTCAATCACATGACGCGCGAATTGAAGGGCCAGCAAGATGCGCTTGTCTCGACCAACGCGCAGCTGACCGAGCGGCGCAAGTTCATGGAAGCGGTGCTGGCTGGCGTGTCGGCTGGCGTCATCGGTCTCGACAGCGAGGACCGCATTACGCTTTTAAGCCGGTCGGCGGAGGGATTGCTTGGCATCGGCGGGACCGAGGCGATCGGCAAACCATTGCGCGACATCGTTCCCGAATTCGCCGTCGTTCTCGACGCGCCGGACGATGCGAGCCTCAAGGCCAAGGGCCAAGTCGAGGTCAAGCGCATTGTCGGCGACGACGAGCGTTCTTTTGCGGTCCGCATCACGCGCGAAAAAGGCCGCGAGGACGAGGTGGGCTCGGTCGTGACCTTCGATGATGTGTCCGAGCTCGTGCAAGCCCAGCGCACGAGTGCCTGGGCCGACGTCGCGCGCCGCATCGCGCATGAGATCAAAAATCCGCTGACGCCAATACAACTTTCAGCGGAGCGTCTGCGCAACAAGTTCGGCCGCCAGATCGGCGACAATCGCGAGTTGTTCGACCAGCTGACGCAGACGATCGAGCGGCAGACCGGGCAGATCAAGAGCATGGTCGATGAGTTCGCCTCGTTCGCGCGGATGCCACAGCCGGTCATGGCCGATCAGGATTTGCGGCTGGCGGTGCAGGAGCCGGCGATCCTGTTTCGCGAGGGCAACAAGGACATCACGTTCAAGCTCGAGATACCCGACGTGCCGGTGCGCGCCCACTTCGACGTGCGGCTGATCCAGCAGGCCGTCACCAATCTCATCAAGAACGCGACTGAGGCGATCGAAGGCTATGGCGAGGCGCAGGGCCGCCCGGCTGACTATCGCGGCGATATCGAAGTCCGGCTCACTGCGTCAGCCGACCGTGCGGCGATCGAGGTGATCGACAACGGCATCGGGCTGCCAAAGCAAAATCGCTCGCGGCTATTGGAGCCGTATATGACGACGCGCGCCAAGGGCACGGGTCTGGGGTTGGCGATCGTGCAAAAAATCGTGGAACAGCATGGCGGTACGCTGGCGCTTGAAGATGCCCCCTTGACCACCACCCGCACGCGCGGCGCGCTCGTGCGCCTGACGTTGCCGATCCGCGTTCAGGCAGGTGCACAACAAAAGACAGAGAACCTTCACGAACAATCTACTGCAAAAGCCAAACCGCTTGCCCGCGTGGTGGGTGGGGCGTGATACGAAGCCTTATGAAGTCCAAGGAGCCGAGAGATGGCATCTGACATTTTGATTGTCGACGACGAAGCCGATATCCGCGAGTTGATTTCGGGCATCCTTCAAGACGAAGGGCACACGACGCGGTTGGCGCGCGATAGCGACGAAGCCTTGAAGGCCGTCGAGGATCGCCGTCCGCATCTCGTCATCCTCGACATCTGGTTGCAGGGCAGCCGCCTGGATGGTCTCGAAGTCCTGTCGGTCATCAAGCGCACCTATCCAGAGCTGCCTGTCGTCATCATCTCGGGTCACGGCAACATCGAAACGGCGGTGACAGCCATCCGCCGCGGCGCCTACGACTACATTGAGAAGCCGTTCAAATCGGATCGGTTGAACCTTGTTGTGCTGCGCGCCCTCGAGGCTTCGCAACTGAAGCGCGAAAACCGCGACCTCAAGGAACGCTCGGTCGTCTCGGCCGACATGATGGGCAAATCGCCAGCGATCAACCAATTGCGCGGCCACATCGACAAGGCCGGGCCAACCAACAGCCGCATCATGATCCGCGGCTCATCTGGCACCGGCAAGGAACTCGCCGCCCGCGTGCTGCATCAGAAATCGTTGCGTGCGTCCGGCCCGTTCGTCGTTCTCAATGCCGCCGCGATGGTGCCCGACCGCGTCGAAGAAGAACTGTTTGGCACCGAAGACCGCACCGGTGGCCCGCGCAAGGTCGGCGCGTTGGAAGAAGCTCACACCGGCACGCT
>JANOCZ010000487.1:0-6419 GCA_031412455.1 Hyphomicrobium sp.
GTCGGCGGTGACGGCCAGCGCCTTGGCCGTGCCGTGGACGCGCACGACCGCCGCGTCGCCGCCGGGGCCTTGCGCGGTGTCGTTCATGACGGTGGAATCGTACTGCTCCCAGATCCAGCGGCGCGAGGCGAGGTCGGGCGAGCCGAGCATCTGCAGCAGCGTGGCGTTGTAGTCCTCCGGCGCGGGGCAATCGGCGGCGGCCAGGACCGGCTTCTTGGGCGTCGGGACCCAGGGGCGGGTGTAGCGGGGGGCTTCCTCGTCGGCGAGGGCGCTGACCGGGAGGTCGGCCATGACCACGCCCTTGTGCTTGACGACCATGCGCTTGGTGTCGGTAACGCGGCCGATGATCGCGAAGTCGAGGCCCCATTTGGTGAAGATCGCCTTGGCGTCAGCCTCGCGTTCGGGCTTCAAAATCATCAACATGCGCTCTTGCGATTCCGACAGCATCATTTCGTAGGCCGTCATGCCGACTTCGCGCTGGGGCACATCGTCGAGGTTCAATTCGATGCCGACGCCGCCTTTGTCGGCCATTTCGCTGGTCGATGAGGTGAGGCCCGCTGCGCCCATGTCTTGGATGGCGATGATGCTGTCGGTCGCCATCAACTCGAGACAGGCTTCGATCAGCAGCTTTTCGGTAAATGGATCGCCGACCTGCACCGTTGGGCGTTTCTCATCCGACTTGTCGTCGAATTCGGCTGACGCCATCGTCGCGCCGTGGATGCCGTCGCGACCGGTTTTGGAGCCGACGTAGACGACGGGCAGGCCGACGCCCTTCGCGGCCGAGTAGAAAATTTTGTCTTTCTTGGCGAGGCCGACGCACATCGCGTTGACGAGGATGTTGTTGTTGTAGCCAGCGTCGAAGTTCGTTTCGCCGCCGATGGTCGGCACGCCGGTGCAGTTGCCATAGTGGGCGATGCCGGCGACGACGCCGTTGACGAGGTGGCGGGTTTTGGGATGATCGGGCCTGCCAAAGCGCAACGCGTTCAAATTGGCGACGGGACGTGCGCCCATCGTGAAGACGTCGCGCATGATGCCGCCAACGCCGGTTGCGGCCCCTTGGAAGGGCTCGATGTAGCTCGGGTGATTGTGCGATTCCATTTTGAAAATCACCGCGTCGTCGTCGCCCAGATCAACGACGCCGGCGTTCTCGCCTGGGCCTTGAATGACTTGCGGGCCGCTCGTGGGGAGGGTTTTCAACCAGATGCGCGAGGATTTATAAGAACAGTGTTCGCTCCACATGACCGAGAAGATGCCGAGTTCGCAGATCAGCGGTTCGCGGCCGAGGATGTCGAGCAGGCGCTGATATTCGTCGCCCTTGAAGCCGTGGCCTGCGATCATCTCAGGCGTGATTTTGGATTTGGTGTCGTTCGTCGTGGTGTTGGCGGCCATCGGGGTCTCGTGTCAGCAGAATGGTGAATCAGGATGCGGGCGAGGTTTGCTTATAGCGATGAGGGGTAGCCTTGTCCTTCCCGGCGCGGCGCTTGGTCGACCGTGTAGAGCTACCACCAAAGGGACGTGCACGGCGGAGGGTACCCGTTCGGGCTGTGACCGTTCCGCGCTGCAAAAAGAGCATTCCGGAAATGCATAGCTAGCTATTTCGCTAAGTGGGTCAGTGCGTTATGTATTTCCCTACGCAGACGGTCATGCCCAGACGATGGTGCGCGGGCTTGAACCGGGGCGTAAATGGATAGGAGACCCTTCCATGACTTCGTTCAAAAACACCGCTGTATCTCTTGCGTTCGCCGCTCTTGCAATCGCTCACAGCGCCGTACCGGCCCGGGCGGATGGCTCTCGTGAGCTCAGCGTCACGCCGCTTAAAGCGATCAACCTCGATGTCGGCTCCAAACATGCCATCGGCTATTATCTGGCCGATCAAGGCAGCTGCAACCTGACGGTGCTGTTGACCGACGTCGCCTATGAAGATGGCACGACGCCAAGCGCGTCGCGCCTCAACTTCAAGGTGGCGGCTGGCACATCAGCGAAAGTCGATACAATCGACGGCACGACGATGGCGTTCTCGTGCGCCGTGGGTGCCGACGGCATGACCATTAAAACTTTCGCGCGCTATGCCGACTCGCCCGTGCTGCTCAAAAATGTCGTGACCAAGTAACTTCGCTTAGCCGTTTCGTTCGTCCCACGCTTCACTCAGAGAGGAACGCAAGTTCCTCTCTTTTTTGTTTGTGCCCGGCGAGGCTCCTTCGTCGAGCCGGCCGGAAGGCGTCAGGTTTAATTCGGTTGCAAACTGCCCGGGCGCGGCAAGTGAGGGCGTGACGCACGACGCAGTGCTTTCAGCCGGCCGGCCGAGCGGATTTTACTTCGCAGCGAGATCTCAAGACGCTTCAAACGCGGCAAGCGTAGCGCATTCGGCGACGGCGTTCTTTTCTCGTGCGACAGCTCGCGGCGAACGATCAAATAGCGGCTCAGCAAATATTGAAAGGGGCGTGACATGGATCCTCCAGTAAAATGTGGAGGGTGTGCCGATGACGTTCACACAGCATCGGGCACACCCGATGCGGTCCGACATCACAGCAGCGTCTTGGACGCAGCTGCCAGAGGGGCCCGGCCCCGCAATCGCAATTGAAATGGGTAGCGCGTGACGTCTGCCAAGGGGCGGGACGCGATTTTTTCCATTTCTAAATTATTTCCTGGCGAGGAACGATTTCAGCTCGAAGGTTTCGGCAGCATGCGATCTGAAATGATGCGGCGCTGGATTTCGCTCGTACCTTCGAAGATTGTCGTCAATCGTGCGTCGCGCCAATAGCGCTCGACGCGGCGCTCGGTCGTGTAACCGTTCCCGCCGTGCAGTTGCATCGCCTGATTGGTGACGCGAACAGCCATCTCGGTTGCCAGCAGTTTGACTTGAGCTGATTCCGTTTCAGCCGCGTCACCGGTATCCAGAAGGTGCGCCACCTGTTGCCAGAACGCGCGAGCTTGTGCGACCTCTGATGCCATGTCGGCGAGCGCAAACCGCAGCGCCTGGAATTCACCCAGCTGGCGGCCAAACTGTTCGCGCTCTTGTAAGTAAGCCCAGGTATCTTCGACGGCGGCGCGGGCAACTCCGACTGCGCGCGCTGCGGTGTGCACCCGAGCGATATTCAAGCCGCGTTGGACGGAGGCGAAGCCGCCCGAATCCGCGTCGGCGCCGCCATCGCCGTAGAGTCCAGTGAGCCGGTCGCCGACCGGGACGCGCACGCCGTCCAATTCGAGGTGCCACGTCAGAAAGCCGTGGTAGCCGATCTTATCGATGACGTGTCCGGTCATGCCAGCTGGAAATGTGCCGGGCTTTTTGACGACGAGAAACGGTTCAAGCCCAGCCGAGCGCGGTTCGCCATCTTCGGGTTCGCGCGTGCGCGCCAAAACTTCGATAAAGTCAGCGGCGAGCGCGAAGCCGGCCCAGCGTTTGGTGCCGGTCAGCACCCACTCGTCGCCATCGCGCACCGCGCGCGTTTGCACACCGGCGAGGTCGGAGCCCGCGGTCGGCTCTGATAGCGCAATGCCGCCGATCCATTTGCCTTGCGCTGACATCTTCAAAAGTTCGAGACGGCGGGCGTCATCTAGCGTTTGCGTGCCGAGGCCCTGGCCGCGTGCGAGGATGGAGCCGACCGAGAGCCAGCTGCGGGCGAGTTCCTCGGAGACTAGGCAATATTCGAAAACGCCGTGCCCCATGCCGCCGTGCTCAGTTGGGATCGTCAAGCCGAACCAACCTTTCGCCGCCATTTGATCGATCAGCGTGCGCGGCATCTCTGATTTCTGCGGATCGAGTTCGTCGGCAATCGGCAAGACGACGTCGCGAGCAAACGCGCGTGCTTCGGCCTGTAATTTTGCGCGCGCCTCAGTGTGCCAGGGTGAGAAAAGTTCAGGAGGCACGGGTGCTTGAAAATCGGGACGGTCGGGACGTATTGGGCGGTCAGGCTTCGTCAACATGCATCCTCGGGGTGAGCTTGGGGTATGATGCTCAACGCGCTGCGCGGCGCATCGATCCGTGCAATGTCAAAACGGATGTGTGTGGTGCTAAGCGGCCGCTTCGAGCGTGGATAGCAGCGCGCTTTCGAAGACGCGGCGGCCGTCGGTGCCGCCAAGCGCGTTCTCGTAAAGCCGCTCGGGGTGGGGCATCATGCCCAGCACGCGGCCAGTTTCGTTGGTGATGCCGGCGATGTTGGCCATTGCGCCGTTGGGGTTTGAGGCCGGCGTGATCGCGCCTTCAACATCGCAGTAGCGAAAGGCGACGCGGCCTTCGCCTTCGAGCGTTTTTAGGGTTTCGGCATCGGTGAAATAGTTACCTTCGCCGTGGGCAATCGGCACTTTGATGACCTCGCCCGCGCGGTAGCACTTGGTAAAGAATGACGTGTCGTTTTCGACCTTCAGGAACACGTCGCGGCAAATAAAGTGCAGCGAGGCGTTACGCAACAGTGCGCCGGGCAAGAGTCCGCTCTCGCACAGAATTTGGAAGCCGTTACAGATGCCGATGACGGGCGTGCCAGCGCGGGCTTTGGCGATCACGTCTTTCATGATCGGCGAGTGGGCGGCCATCGCGCCGCAGCGAAGATAGTCGCCGTAGGAAAAGCCGCCCGGCAGCACAATTACGTCGGACGACGGCACGCTGGCATCGCCGTGCCAAACCATTTTCGGCGCGAAGCCAGTCACGCGCTCAATCGCGGTTTTGACATCGCGGTCGCAGTTGGAGCCGGGGAAAACAATGACGGAGGTGCGGAGCATGTCCTAGTTCACCCGATCTCGTAGCTATAGTTCTCGATGACGGTGTTGGCGAGCAGGTCTTTGCACATCTGTTCGACCAGCGACTTTGCTTTGGCGGGGTCGCTCTCGGTCAGATCGACCTCAATGTACTTGCCTTGGCGTACGTCACCGACGCCCGAGAGACCAAGGCCCTTTACGGCGCCTTCAATGGCTTTGCCCTGCGGGTCGAGCACGCCGTTTTTTAAGGTGATTTTGATGCGGGCTTTCATGGGGGCTGCTTCGCAGGTTCTAGGGATTAGGTTTTAGGAATTAATGTAAAAGGGACCAGGGTTTAATCCCTAGTCCCTAAAACCTAATCCGTGTTTCAGTTTGGTTTGCCGTTCACGGGCGGGGCGACGGCCGAGCCAGGGTTGGACGCGACCAAGACCGGACCGGCACCACGCGGACGCGGGTTCTCATTCAGGACGCCCAAGCGCTTGGCAACTTCCTGATAGGCCTCGAGCACGCCGCCCAGGTCGCGGCGGAAGCGATCCTTGTCGAGCTTGTCGCCCGATTGGATGTCCCACAGACGGCAGCAGTCCGGGCTGATCTCGTCGGCCAGGATGATGCGCATCGTTTCGTTTTCGTAGTGGCGGCCGAACTCGATCTTGAAGTCGACGAGGCGGATGCCGATGCCCAGGAACAGGCCGACCATGAAGTCGTTGATGCGCAGCGCGAGCTGCATGACTTCGTCGATTTCCTGCGGTGTCGCCCAGCCGAACGCGGTGATGTGCTCTTCAGACACCATAGGGTCGTTCAGGGCGTCGTTTTTGTAATAGAACTCGATGATCGAGCGCGGCAGCTGAGAGCCTTACACAAGACCCAGGCGCGTCGACAGCGACCCCGCCGCGACGTTGCGGATCACGACTTCGAGCGGGATAATCTCGACTTCGCGGATCAGCTGTTCGCGCATGTTGAGGCGCTTCATGAAGTGCGTCGGCACGCCGATCTCGCCTAATCTCATGAAAATATATTCTGAGATCCGGTTGTTGAGCACGCCCTTGCCTTCGATCAACGCATGTTTCTTGGCGTTGAACGCGGTGGCGTCATCCTTGAAGTGCTGGATGAGCGTGCCCGGTTCGGGGCCCTCATAAAGCACCTTGGCCTTGCCCTCATAAATGCGGCGGCGCTTGTTCATACCTGGTCCTCTGAGGATCAACTTTTTGGCTCTCACTCGTGTTACGCGGCGATGGTGGCTTCACGTCGCGCCAGCAACGCTGGCCCTTTGATTTTGCAACGTGATTTATATGTCGGGGGAGGCTTGCCGCTTATCCAGAGCGGCATATTTCTCACCTCCGACCCTAGCCGAACCGGGCCCCCAAAACAATCAAGACCATGAGCCGCATGCGGCGTTGGTTGAAGGTATGTGGCAAGCCGTTGATTTGATTGCCTGCGCGCGGTATCGGTCAGGTTAATGCTCTACCTTCGAGGTGGGCGTGTGCCTACTCGGGGCATCGGCAACTCGTCTTAAGCGGGACCCTAAAGTCGATGCAATCTAGGGTTGGGCCGCGCTCGCGCGGGTTTCAGGGGCGTTAGCGGGATAAAATCGAAGCTAGGGAGAGACACTTCATGACCACGTTCGACGAGCGCGAGAAAAGTTATGAGAAGAAATTTGCGCACGATGCCGATTTGAAATTCAAGGCCGAGAGCCGCCGCAACAAGGCTTTGGCTGAATGGGCCGGCGC
>JANOCZ010000488.1:0-1529 GCA_031412455.1 Hyphomicrobium sp.
CTTCGCAGAGCCGGCCGGAAGGCGCGGATGAATTTCCTCGCCGATGGCAATCTCGCGGATCCACTCGGCGCCAGCGCGGGTTTTGCCCGAGCCGCGTCCGCCAAGCAGCAGCCAGACTTTTTTGGTTGTGCCTTCCGACTCCCCTCCGGGGATCCCCGCCTTCGCGGAAAGGCCGCCCGGCGCGGAAGGCAGCTGGCCGGACGGCGCGGGCCAGAGCTGATCGTCGCGCGCCCAAACCTGCCAATCGTGAAAGACAAACTCGAGCTCCGCGTCACTCAACGTCGTCAGATCGCTCGCGACATGTCCGCTCTCGCTGGAGGCGTTCAAGGCGTTCTGCAATCTCGCGGCGAAGGTCTTCCGCATGTGCGATCTGATCCTTTTGTTCCGGGCCGCTGCCGTTCGCTGGCGTCTTTGTCATCTCGCGGTGCATATCAATGGCTTTCCCCAAGCTGTTGACCATCTGCGACAGAGCTCGCGAAGCGCGTTCGCGGTCCTGCGATGTGTCGCCTTGTTGCAGTTTTAGTTTCTTCAATTCGCTGGTGATGGTTTTGTAGACGCTGTGCACCAGTAGAGCCGGGGCGTCGTCACTCGCGCCGGTCTGCTGCTTTGTTTTTTTTGCTCGACCGGGCTTGGTCTTGTTCTTTGACTTACCCTTACTCTGAGAGGCGATCCGCGGCGGCCAGCCGCGTTTTTTGGCGGCGAGGCTGAATTGGATCGGCGCGAGCCCGACCACGTCGGCGATCTCGGCGTATTTGACTTCAGGATCAGCGTAGAGCTTTTCAGCTTTCGCCCACGCCGCGGCACTCGCCGCCGTCACAGCTGCCATGCCGCGTCCTCTTGAGATTTGATCTTGATGCCGTGACGTCAGGGCTGTCCCGCAAACGGAGCGGACGCACTTGCGCAACTGGCATTTCGAATTTTGGGATGGAATAGATTTTGTTGGGCTGAGAAGCGGTGGCTCACCACTCACACTTCCGACCATACAAATAACCTACACGAGGAGCGTTGCGCTGTCCAGTAAAATCTATGGTTATCAGATAAATAGTCTATTCTGATAACTCAACTTATCAACATGCGCCGAGGCAACCCACCAGTTTACGACGCGCGCCAGACACGGGGATAACTTCCCCGAAAAAATCCTATCCGCGGTCATCCCTCCTCACTCCTCAAAATCCGGGATGATGTAGCGGTGATAGTTTTCGGTCTTCACGCGCTTTTCGCTTTTGGCCAAACCTCTGACTGAAATGCCAGCCTGGACGACGGTCTCGGGCGTTCCCGACACGAGCGGATGCCACCACGCCAAATCGCGCCCTTCGTCAACGACGCGATAGGCGCACGTCGCCGGGAGCCACTTTAAATCGCGGACTTTCTCAATCGTGATATCGATGCAATCGGGCATGAGGCTGAAGCGTTCGGGATAATTCGAGCACCGGCAGGTTTTGACGTCGAGCATCGAGCAGGCGAGCCGGGTCAGGTAGATCTGCGCTGTGTCTTCATCCTCGAGCTTGACCATACAGCAGCGGGCACAG
>JANOCZ010000489.1:0-1513 GCA_031412455.1 Hyphomicrobium sp.
GGGGGCGGTCGTAGTGCGAGCGAATGACCTGCTTTGGACTGTAAGAGACCTTTGGCCTAAAACCAAGTCCCCATGGAAACGACTTGTTTCCAGTCGCCCGATAGATTACACTATCCCATGCTCAAATCGTTTCTGCACAAAGGTCTTTCAGAGTTGTGGGAGACTGGCCGAACTGCGCGGATAGATAAGAGAATGCAAGAACGCGTGAAGCGTCGTCTGGATGCGCTGAACCAGGCGACGCAGCCAAATGACCTGGCGCTTCCGGGCTTCGACTTTCATCCACTCCGAGGGTTCGATCCAACGCGCTACACGATACACGCCAACGGACCATGGTGCATCACATTCGAGTTCAACGCCGGCGACGTCGTCAGGGTTAATTTCGAACAGTATCATTGAGGAGCAAGCACATGACCGAACACAAAGCTAAGCGCAACGCGAGCAGGTGCCCGACTCATCCCGGAGCGGTTTTGCGCGAAGACGTGCTACCGGCCATCCATCGGACAAAAACCGAGATCGCGGACCTCCTCGGCATCTCACGGCAGCAGCTGAACGCCATCCTTCGCGAGAAGAAGCCTGTCTCGCCGGCCGTCGCTGTGCGCCTTGGCAAGCTGTTCGGCAACGGCGCTGGACTCTGGGTGCGAATGCAAGGCGCTTACGACACTTGGCATGCCGAACGCGAGATCGACACGTCAAAAATTCCGACTATCAAGGTGGCCTGAGAAACGACTGCGCTCAGCCGCGACTAACCGGGCAACGCGTCAGCACCGAGTTTCGCGCGCGCCTACCCCACCATCACCTCACTTCGCGCCCCCGTCGCAATGAACTCCGCGACCATCTCCGCCATCACCGGCGCCAAAAGAAACCCGTGCCGGTACATGCCATTCACGCGAATCGTCCGCCCCTCGTCTTCTATCACGATGCGCGGCACATGATCGGGGAACGACGGCCTGACACCCGCGCCCATGTCGAGAATTTCCGCCTCCGCAAATCCCGGATGCAGCGCGAACGCCGACCCCAACAGTTCTAACGCCGAGCGCACCGTCACCGGCCCATCATCCTCGCGCTCGATCACCGTCGCACCGATGACGAACCGCCCGTCACCCTGCGGCACGACATAAATCGGCTGCCGCGGATGCAGCAATCGCACCGGCCGCGCCAGCGTCACGTCGGGCGCGCGAACCACAATTCGCTCCCCCCTGACACCGCGCAAATCCCCAAGATCATCGCGCGCGTCCATGCCCCGGCAGTCGATCGCGATCTCTTCATCACCCGGCGTCCACGATGTACCAAGCCTCACATCGACGCCAGCCGCGCGCACGCTATCCAACAGCAAGCCGAGTGCCGCCATCGCATCCATGTGCGCCTCGGCTGGAAAATAGAGCGCCGCATCGAAGCGCGAAGCCAACTCCGGCTCGAACTCGGCCAGTCGCGTCGAATGCAGCAGCTGATGACCCTCGGTCATCCGTTGGAACCGCGTCAGCTCCGAGCGATCGCGCACGGCTGCAACGACCAG
>JANOCZ010000490.1:0-10970 GCA_031412455.1 Hyphomicrobium sp.
GGCCGGTGCGGCTTTGGCGACGCTGGCGATGGTGGCATTGGCCGGTGCAACCGGTTCGACGACGACGCTGATTTTGGCTGGCGTTGCGGTCTCAAGCGTGGCGGGAGCTTTGACATCGCTGGCGCTTAATCTGTCGCCCAATCCGTTCGCATCGACCGAGATCATGTTCTGGCTGATGGGATCGCTGACCGATCGCAGCCTGATCCATGTGTGGCTTGCGGCGCCGCTCATTCTCGTCGGGATCGCAATGCTGTTATCGACGGCGGGCGATCTCGAGGCGCTTAGTTTGGGCGAGGATGCGGCCATCAATCTGGGCGTCGATCAGAGCGGCTTGCGCTTCAAAATTGTGGCGGGATCGGCGCTGGCGGTCGGTGCTGCGACGTCCGTCGCGGGCTCGATTGCGTTCATCGGATTGATCGTACCGCACATTTTGCGGCCGCACGTGGGACAGAGTCCGAGTCAGCTATTGCTGCCGAGTTTGTTCGGCGGCGCGGCGATGGTGCTGATCGCCGACGTCGGGTTGAGATTGCTCGCCCCACAGGGCGATTTGCGGCTCGGCGTTCTGAGTGCGCTGATAGGCGCGCCGTTTTTTCTGTGGCGTGTGCTGCGATCCAGGCTGGAACTCGCGCCATGACAACAGATGGCAAACATGCGCTGCGGGCCACGAGCGTCGATGTGGCGCTTGGCGGACAAATCGTCTTGCAAGATTTCTCGGCGTCGATTGGTCCGGGCGAACTCGTGGCCGTAATCGGATCGAACGGGGCTGGAAAATCGACGGCGTTGAAAGTGCTGGCCGGCTTAGCGCCACGCGAACGCGGCGAGGTTATGCTCGATGGCGTGTCACTCGACGGTTTGGACCGGCGCGCGCTTGGGCGGGCTGTCGCGTATCTGCCGCAAGAGCGGGCGGTGTATTGGCCTCTCGCTGTGGAACGCGTCGTGGCGCTTGGCCGCCTGCCGCATAAAACTTTTTCGGCGGCAGATAGTCAGCGAGATCGGGCTGCAATCATGGCGGCGATGGCGCGCATGGACGTTACGCAGTTGGCGCAGCGGCCCATCGTCACGTTATCGGGTGGCGAGCGCGCGCGCGTTCTTGTCGCGAGGGCGTTGGCGCAAGAAGCGCGGTATCTTATCGCCGACGAGCCGACCGCCGGCCTCGATCCCGTGCACAGCTTGCATCTCTTCGAAGAGTTCAAGCGTTTGACCACAGACGGCGTGAGCGTGATTGTGGCGTTGCATGATTTGTCGCTCGCTTTGCGATACGCTGATCGTGCACTTTTATTGGCTGGCGGGAAATGCATTGCCGATGGACCGGCGGCGTCGGTGATTACGAGGGAGCGGCTTGCGGAAGCCTTTCGTATCGACGCGATCGTCACAAAAATTGAGGGGTTGCCCGTCGTTCTTCCGTCATCGTCACTGAGTTAAACCTGCCGATCACATCGGCAGCTCGGTCGCGGGAGAGATGGGCACCGAATTGGGCGGGGTACTCATTGTTAAATAAAAAATCCAAGATCAATCTTGCACTTCAGGGCGGCGGAGCGCACGGCGCTTTCACCTGGGGCGTACTCGACCGGTTGCTCCAAGAGGACGAATTAGAGTTTGGATGGATCAGCGCGGCGAGCGCTGGGACGGTCAATGCCGTTGCGCTCGCGGCTGGCCTTGCCGAGGGAGGGCGCGAACACGCCCGGACAAAATTGTTCAAGATCTGGGAAGCGGTGCATAAGTCGGGCGTGCCCGACTTGGCGAAGCTCAATCCGTTTCTCAATGGATTTTCCAGGCCATCGTCAATGGCATCGCTGGCGACGATGTGGTCTCCGTATGAATTCAATCCGCTTGGGTTCGATCCGCTGCGGCGTCTGATCACAGATCACGTCGATTTCGATTTGATCCGCGAAAAATCTCCAGTTGAGTTGCTGATTGCGGCGACGCACGTCGACACGGGGCGCGCGCGGTTGTTCCGGCGCGATGAGATCACGGTGGAGGCTGTGCTCGCATCAGCGTGTTTGCCGACCTTGCATCATGCGGTCGAGATCGATGGGGCGGCGTACTGGGACGGCGGATATTCGGCTAATCCCGATCTCGTGACACTGGCGGCGGAAAGCCCGGTTGGCGACACGTTGCTGGTCATGGTCGCGCCGCGCACGAGCGAGGACTTGCCGACCACGGCGCGCGATATCGCGGCCCACACAAACCGGCTGACGTTCAACGCGCCACTGTTCCGTGACGTCGAGATCATCACGGCGGTGCGCGATACGGTCGGGACTATTTTGCCCAAGGGCCGGCTCGCAGGTTTGGCGCGGCACCGGTTTCATATTATCGATGGCGGCGAGGAGACAGGTGCGCTCAGTGTCGAGTCATCGATCAAGCCGGACTGGAATATGATGACGTATCTGCATGGCGCGGGACGCGATCACGCCGACAAATGGTTAAGCCAGTTTGGCAGCGACGTCGGACGCAAGGAAACGGTCGATTTGGCTGCACATTTCTTCCCGCCGATCGCGGGTGCTGGAGCGAGTCCGGCGATTGCTGCGGGAACGCGCGGGCCGGTACGGAAACAAGCGGCGGCGAAGCGGGTTTAGCTAAGTCAGTATCCGAGGTCATGCCCCATGCTTCCCGGCCCTATTCAAAAGTTGCAAGGCTGGCCTATCAGCGCGACGCTGCTGGCTGTTGTGCTCCTTGTGGCTGGGGCGGGACTTAACATCACTGCGCACGCCGCGGAGCCGCCGCCAGCCGCCGCTGAGGCACCCCCTGCACCCCTCGTTGCCCCTGTCGTTGCTGCGGCGAGCGATCTCAAATTCGCGTTGCCGGAACTTGCCAAGGCATTTGAAACTGAGACGGGTCTGGCTGTGCGTCTGACGTTTGGCTCGTCTGGGATACTCGCAACGCAGATCGCCAATGGCGCGCCGTTCGAGCTGTTCTTGTCGGCTGATGAATCTTATATCGCTGAGCTCGAGCGCAAGGGGATGCTGAAAAATTCCGGCGCGGTTTATGCCCTGGGTAATCTCTCCGTGTTCGCACCTGAGGGCTCGGCGGTGACGTGCGATGCCGATCTGGGAGGTATCCGGTCGGTGTTGATTTCGGGGAGTCCCATTCAGATCGCAATCGCCAACCCTTTGCATGCGCCGTATGGGGTTGCTGCGATGAGCGCTCTAGAGGCTGCCGGAATTGCGGTTGACGCTAAACCTCGGCTGTTGGTCGGGGAGAATGTTGCGCAGGCTCTGCTGTATGCAACGGCTGGTGGGGCCGCCGTGGCGCTTGTTTCGGCGCCGCTGGTCGAAGCGCCCGAGTTTGACGGGAAAGGTTGTCACGAGCGGGTGTCGGAACGCCTTGTCGCGCCGTTGCGGCAACGATTGGCGTTAACGAAAACGGCTGGAGCTGCCGCGGCGCAATTTGCGGCGTTCATCACGTCGGAGAAAGGTTTAGCGGTCCTTGCCAGATACGGCTTTTCAATGCCGCCAAAGCCGTGATCTAACCGGGCCATGGATTGGACGGCGTTTCATCTTTCAATAAAACTTGCTTGTCTGACGGCGCTCGTTCTGCTGCCGCTGGCTCTCTTGATTGGTCGGGTGCTGGCGTACGGGCAATTCCGGGGCAAGAGCCTGATAGAAGCGCTCGTCATCCTGCCGCTCGTGCTGCCGCCGACGGTGCTTGGGTTTTATTTTTTAACGGTGCTGTCGCCAGCGTCAGCGGTGGGCCGGGCGCTTGCGGACGTGGGGGGAGGACCACTCGTCTTTTCCTTTGCGGGACTTTTGATTGCGTCCGTCATTGCCAATATTCCGTTCGCGGTGCAGCCGATCGCCCGGGCCTTCGAAGCGATCCCCCACAGCATCCGCGATGCCGGGTATGTCAGCGGCTTGAGCCGATGGGACACGTTCCGCAAAATCGAAATGCCGCTAGCGTGGCCCGGAATCGTGACCGCGCTCGCGCTCGTTTTTTCACACACGCTTGGCGAGTTCGGCCTCGTACTTATGATGGGCGGCAACATTCCGGGCGAGACGCGGACGTTGTCCATCGCGATCTACGACAGCGTGCAGAGTTTCAAATATTCGGATGCGGCGATGATGTCCGGCGTGCTCGTCGTGTTGGCCGTCATGAGCGTCACGGTCGTGCTCGTCATGAGCCGGCGATATGGCGGTGAGCGGGGCCGGCCATGAACGTTGCGGCGCAAATTGATACGGTGGTTGGGCCGGGGGCGGCGGGCGGTACGCTGCGTGTGCAGCTTCGGCAAACGGGGAGTGTTCCGCTCGATGTCGATTTTTCCTGTGATAAGGGAGACGTTGTGGCGCTGCTCGGGCCGTCAGGGAGCGGCAAGACGACGACGCTAAAGGCGATTGCCGGTTTGCTTGCGCCGACCGAGGGAGTGATAGAACTCGGCGATCAGGTTTGGTTTAACGCACAGCGCGGCGTGTGCTGGCGTCCAGAAGCGCGCCGCGTCGGCTTCGTGTTTCAGGATTACGCGCTGTTTCCGCACTTGAACGTATTGCAGAACGTGACGTTGGCGATGGGGCATGTGCCGCGCGCGTTGCGTATTGAGCGTGGGCTCGCAATTCTTGAGCGGATCGGACTTGGCGATTTGCGGGCGCGCAAGCCTCATGCGCTCTCGGGTGGTGAGCGGCAACGGCTCGGCATCGCGCGCGCGCTGGCTCGGGATCCGCAGGTGCTGCTGCTCGATGAACCTTTCTCAGCGATCGACCGGCCGGCGCGGGAGAAACTCAAGATCGAAGTGCGGGCGCTGGCACAGACGGCCGGTGTACCGGTCGTCCTCGTCACGCACGACATCGATGAGGCGATCGCGATGGCGGCACGGCTCGTGATCATCGATCAAGGGCGCACGATCGCGACTGGGACGCCAGCCGCGATAATCAAAAATCCGGGGACGCAGCGCGTCGCCGACATCATCGGGATCGACTTTCCGGCGGTGTGATCGGAGCTGGGGCGGCGCAGTTCGCGCCACGCCCCGCTTATCCAGTCTCACGCGGCGCGCTAACGCCAAGTCAATTGCGCGCCGATGCGGCCGCCGACTTCGCCGTTCTCAGTGGCGCCGATCGAACCCGCGAGGCCAAACGTTTCGCCGTTGCCGAAGACATCGCGGGCAAGGATACCGACCACGGACACGCCATAGGCATTGTGCCCCGCGTAGTTGCCCCAGTTGGCGCGAACGCCGATGTTCGCGTCACCCGTCAAGGTCGGGTCGGCCATCGCCATTGCGAGTGCGACGCCGTCGAGCGCCAGGTCGGCTTTGAGGTTGGCGGCGTCGATGTTGCGATTGAAGCCGTTGACCTTGTCGAGTGCCTCGCGGCTTTGGTCTTCCGCGTTCTTGATGCGGTTATCGAAGCCCGAGACCGTTCTGCCGAGGCTCGCTATCTGCTGCGTATTGTTGGTTGTTTGCCGCTGCGTGGACGTCAGCTGACCTTTCATAGTGTTGACGTTGTTGGTGACGTTCGTGATGTTGGTCGTTGTCGCCGTGCTGCGCTGCTTCAGCGCGTCGATGTCCGTGGTGTTGACGTCGGTTTGACCCGTTACCGTTGTCACGCGGTTGTCGAGACTGGCGATCTTTGTCGTGTTGCTGGCGATGTTGTTGGTGTTGTTGGTTACCGTCGACGTCAGGTTGGTGATGTTGGTCGTGTTCGAGGCGGTCTGACCTTCGACGGTCGTCACGCGCGATTTGAGGCCGGTTATATCGGTGGTATGGCCGTCCACCGTCGTAGTCAAGTTGGTGATGTTGGTCGTGTTGGTATCGACCTTGTTGGTCAAGTTGGTCAGATCGGTTTGCGTGTTGTTGATCGTGTTGGTGATGTTGGTGATGCTGTTCGTATTGGCCTGCGTTTGTCCCTCAAGCGTCGTGATGCGGGTGCCGTGACCATCCACTTGGGTTTGTAGACGGCCGCCGTCGCTGGCGAGGTTGCCGTTGGCGTCGGTGGTGACGAGGCCGAGCGCGCCTGATTGCGCCGCGGTCGATGCGGCGGTCGGGAGGCCGGCAACGCGGAGCGTATTACTCGCGGTGCCGATGGCGATCTCGTTGGCGCGAGAGGTTGCGGCGCCCATCCCGATCGCAGTCGCGCCATCGTGAGTGGCGGTCGAATTCGTGCCAAGCGCGCAACTGCCGGTCGCCGATGCGGTAGCGCCGGAGCCAAGTGCGCAACTTTGATCGCCGGAAGCTGAGGCGCTTGCCCCGAGGGCGATGCCGCCGTTGCCCGAGGCAGACGATCCGGTGCCGATCGCGGTGCTGTTGGTGCCCGTCGATGAGAACAGTTCGTTTGGATCGATGGCCGCCATATTGCCATTCGCGTCGGCGGCGACGGCAAGGTTGCGGCCCGTGGCGAGGGTGGCTTTGCTCGCTGCCGAGGCAAGGCCGGTCATCGTGTAGGTATTCGTATTGGTGCCGAAGATTTGCTGGTCGGCGCGTGTCGTCGCGACTGAGTTGCCGAAGGCGGCGGAGTTGGTGTGGGTTGCGGACGACAGCACGCCAACTGCGGTGGCACCGTCTCCAGTTGCTGACGCCGACGTTCCAGCGGAGAGCGAACTCATACCGGTTGCAGTTGAAAATTCGCCGAGCGCAGTCGAGGTGCTGCCACTTGCAATAGCACTGTCACCGTAAGCCGCCGATCTGAAGCCGGTTGCCTGAGCGTTGTTGCCGACAGCGGTCGAGCCAGACGCTACGGCGTTGGCCCCGATTGCGACAGCGCCCGCCGACGTTGCTTTGGCGTTAATGCCAACGGCGACCGCGTTGACGTTGCTGGCTTCTGCCGCTTGGCCCAGGGCCGTTGAGCCGACTGCTGAAGCTTTGGCTAAATTGCCGAAGGCGCTGGACTTGTCGCCGCTTGCCAACGATGCGCTGCCAGCTGCCGTCGAGACATTGCCGGTCGCTGCTGCCGTCTGTCCAAAGGCGGTCGACATGCTTTGCGAGGCGACTGAGCTGCGACCGTAGGCCGACGCGTTATCGCCTGATGCTCGAGCACTCGCGCCGCTCGCTGTTGAGCCTGTGCCGGTTGCTTGAGCGTCAGTGCCGATTGCGGTCGAGAAGTCGGCGCTGGCGCGGGCGAGTGCTCCGGAGGCCGTTGAACTTTGGCCAAGTGAGCGCGAGGAGCGGCCGATCGCCGTCGAGTTATCGCCGCGGGCCTGGGCGGTATTGCCGAGTGCGGTGGCGTTGATGCCGGCTGCTTGCGCATCGGCGCCGACGGCCGTCGTATTCGTATTGATCGCCTTGGCGCTGGCTCCAACGGCGGCGGTGTCCGCGCCCTGGGCTTCAGCCGAAATTCCGATAGCGGTACTGTCGTCGCCGGTCGCCGCAGCGGCGCTGCCGATGGCGGTGGCGTTGTTGCCCTCGCTGCGGGAATAGCTGCCGATCGCCGTGCTGTTGTTCGACGTCGCCCGTGTCAGAAAGCCGAGGGCGGCACTATACGCACCTGCGGCTTCCGCTTGATTGCCGAACGACATGGCGCCCGTTCCGCTGGCGTTGGCGTTCGTTCCGCAGGCGACGGCCATTGTTCCCGCTGCTGCGCCATCGAAGCCTCCGCCGTATTGCTGGCAAATGAATTGAGCGTTGGCCGGCGTTGCCGCCGCGGTCATGAACAACGCGAGGGCGGCCGTACTTGCGGCGCTGGCGTAGCGTTGCTTGGGTAGGACTTGCGGCGCAACCTGGATCGGGAAAGACGCAACGCCGACTAGTCGGGCTTGATTACAATCGAGGGCATTGTAAGTGATGGCAGGCACGGATAGGCATTTCGCCCGCCCGGAGGACGGTTCGATCAGGGTACGCATTTACAAGACTCCTGGGCGCGCATCCTAACCGGGCGGACGTGTCGTGGAGTAACCGGCATTCGGACGGCGGTTGATCTATCCGCAGCGGTACTACACGTTATAATTGTAAATATTATATTAAGACAATTTCAAGTTGTTTGTTTGCAACTCATGCGAGAGCTCATACGAGCCGCGCGTAGCCCTGTTCCAGAGTGTCATCGAGCAGAGTTTTGTAATCGCTGTAAAATTTGTGATCGGGGGTTATTTCGCCGAGCATCTCGTTCGATACGGGGTCGCGCCGGGCGTAGACGATGGGTGTCGCAACGGGCGTAAACGAAGCGCGCTGTTTGTTGAGGGTCGTAATCAGGCCGCGCATTTCTCCGGAGCGGTCGATTTGCGAAACGATGATCATCCGCATCGCGCCTTTGGTCAGTGAGACGAGGTGGATGAACATCGAGGATGACGGAATGTAGAGGCGGCCGCGGTGCGAGTAGGGCGCGTCCGGGCGATCGCATTCCTGAAACAGCAGGCTCGGCCAGTCGGGGTCCCACGTGATGTCGGTGCGATAGGCGATGATCGTGGCGGGTTTGGAAAAGGCGCGGCGGATCGTCAAGTAGCTGCCGATGTAGTGGTCGACGGCAGCGCGCGTGTAAGCGCCCATATAAACTGGAGCGACGACGCCGCCGTCGCCCTTCAGTTCCATCGGGCCGTTGGCGACTGCAACGGTTTCGCCATGCCAGGCGTCGCGCAGACCGTGAAAGTCGAGGCCGAGAACCATACAGACGTCGAACAGCGTTTGATCGCGAACGGAGCGGCCGCCGAGCAAATTCTGGATCGTCTTCTCGTGGCAGTCGCTGGCGTCGGCCAACTCGGCCTGGGTCATTTTTTTCTCGACCATCGCCGTTTTGATGTGGTCGAGGGCTTCGTTGCGACAAACGACAGGCGCTGCGGGAGTGTTTGACTTTTTCATTGAGCTTGCCTGACCTTGGTCGATGCTGAAAATTACCGGTTTTTATCGCCGGTAATCAAACAGAATTTTGAGGCAGTCTCCGGTTACCGCCGCCGTCGTTGCAATTGCGTTGGCGTGCCGCGCGGTGGGCTCAACTTTCTAAGCGCGGACAGGCACCTTGGGTCAGTGACCGGCTCTGGGCGGGACACGGTTAACCAAGGAGATGAGATATGACGTTGGCGGCGAAATTAGTTGGCTCGGCGGTGTTGGCGATAGCGGTCACGGCGATGACTACAGGGTCGGCTTCAGCGCAGAGTTTCGATTGCAGCAGATCGACGAGAGTTGCCGAGCGGGTCGTTTGCGGCAGCGATACCTTGAGCGCCCTCGATGTGCGGATGAGCGGACTTTATGATCAGTTGATGAGCGGGACTGTCAGTTCGCGGTCACGTTTGTGGGTGCGAAATTATCAGAAGCGGTTTCTTGCGGCGCGCGACGCGTGTGGGCGCAATGCGGGCTGTATCAAAGGCGCGTATCTCGATCAAATCAGCGTGCTGTCTGCCCGCATCCATGTCGCGGGGCTCGATGGCGAGTAAGGCCCCGGCCGAAGCGTTCTGTTGGGATTGGTTTAGCGGCTCAAAACTTCGAGGCTGACTTTGGAGATGCCGGCCGCGGTCATGCCCAGCGTTTCTGCGGCCCGCTCCGAAAGATCGATGACGCGGCCCGGCTTGAAGGGGCCACGATCGTTGATGCGCACGATGACGCTGTTGCCGTTGTCGGCGCGCTTCACGCGCACGCGGGTGCCGAACGGTAGCGTCTTATGGGCAGCCGTCAAAGCGCGGCGGTCGAAGCGCTCGCCGGTCGCCGTCATCTGGTCTTGCCAATAATATGATGCGACGCCGGTCAGCGCGTGCGAGTTCACGTTGCGGCTGGGCATCGCCGCCTTGCTGATTGAGCCGGTCGTCAACTGGGCGTTAGGCTCAGTTGCTGCGGTAACCGTCGTTTGCCACGCGTCGAGCATTGGCATCGAGTGGGCGGTCTCGGCGTTGACCGGGCAAAGGTTTGCGCTCGCCGACCACGCAGCTGCGCTCAACAAAGTTCGTGAAATCACTGTTCCCCCTTCTGTCGTCTCGTTCGGCTAAAGCGATTCGATGGCGAAAAACAGAACGGGCGGTGGAAGATAACTTTCCACCGCCCGTTCAACGTCAGTTTCGGAATTTTAAGGCTAGACAGAGCGCGTTCAGCCCCGGCCGAGGACCGCGACAGTGACCGGCACGACGCCCGAGCCCTGCATGCTGATCGAGTGAGCTGCAGCCTTCGAGAGATCGATGATGCGGCCGGCAATGTAAGGTCCGCGATCATTGATGACCACGACGACGGACCGGCCGTTATTGTGATTGGTGACGCGGACTTTGGTGCCGAATGGAAGCGTTTTGTGCGCAGCCGTCATGGCGTTTGGATTGAAGCGGCCACCGGACGCGAGGGCTTGAGGCTGCCAGTAATACGAGGCCTTGCCGGAATACGATGCGCCGCTCGCCGAGTAGGATTTGGCTGCAACCTTTTTCTTTTTGGCAACCGGCGCGGCGTCATACGACGCCACTTGGTATGTCTTTTTCGATTTTTTGTAGCTGAGCTTGGTAGAGGACTTGGCCTTCGGCGCTGCGGCCGACGGGGCGGAGCCGCAGACGTATTCTGAACCCTGGCAGGACCAGGTCGCGGCGGCTGGAGATGACGCTACGACCAAGGCAAGACCCGCGGTCGCGGCGAATGAAATGACAAAACGCATAGTCGTATTTCCCTTCTTAGGCTCATGGCCCGATTAAGCTCCAGGCCAGTAGGCTCATGGGCTCTGCTGAGGCTCACGGGGACGTGGCAGCAGGAGTGCTGGCAACGCCGATGTCATCGATCGTTGATGATGTGCGACGGCAAGGATTGCCGTCGTCGTGCGCGCGGACAGGATCATTCGCAGTTGCGAGCGTCAAGTCGAACGTCAGATAGCTGATTAACTTGAACTCACAATGTAATGATTCTGTCCGCGCGCACGACGACGGCAATCCTTGCCGTCGCACATCATCAACGATCGATGACATCGGCGTTGCCAGCACTCCTGCTGCCACGTCCCCGTGAGCCTCAGCAGAGCCCATGAGCCTACTGGCCTGGAGCTTAAGGGGGGCCATGAGCCTAAGAAGGGAAATACGACTATGCGTTTTGTCATTTCATTCGCCGCGACCGCGGGTCTTGCCTTGGTCGTAGCGTCATCTCCAGCCGCCGCGACCTGGTCCTGCCA
>JANOCZ010000491.1:0-4355 GCA_031412455.1 Hyphomicrobium sp.
TCTTACAATCCAAAGCAGGTCATTCGCTCGCACTACGACCGCCCCCCTCACCGCGACCCTCTCCCCGGGGGGAAAGGGGGCAGTCAAGTGAAGCCCCTCACCTGTCACTTCGTGACATCCTCTCCCTCAGGAGAGGAAAGCTCGCATGGTTCTCGACCGAAAAAAGTCAAGTGAAGCCCCTCACCCCCGCTTTCCGGGGGGCAGGCTCTGTCACTTCGTGACATCCTCTCCCTCAGGAGAGGAAAGCTCTCATGGTTCTCGACCGAAAAAAGTCAAGTGAAGCCCCTCACCCCCGCTTTCCCGGGGGCAGGCTCTGTCACTTCGTGACATCCTCTCCCTCAGGAGAGGAAAGTCGACACTATCGCCGTGAGAAAGGGAGCAACGCGCTATGCGGAGACGGCGGCGGGGCGGATGCCGATGCGTTCTTTGGCGAGTGCGAGGGCTGAGACGTAGTCGGGTTTGCCGGAGCCGAGGAGCGGGATGCGATCGACGACGATGATGTCGGATGGCACCATCAGTTCGGTCGCGCCTTTGCGTTTGGCAAATTGCGAGAACGCTTCGCGCGTGCAAGCGGCGTCGGTCGTCAGCAGTGCGAGACGTTCGCCTTTGCGCAAGTCGGGCAGCTGGACGACGACGGTGATCAGGTGCGGCCAGAGTTCTGCCGATAACGCTTCGACAGCCGACAGCGAGACCATTTCGCCAGCGATCTTTGCAAAGCGTTTGGCGCGGCCCTTGATGGCGATGAAACCCTGCGCGTCGATTTCGACGATGTCGCCGGTGTCGTGCCAGCCATCTTCCGGCGGTTCGAGGACACCGGGATTCTCGGCGCGAAAGTAACCCAGCATAACGTTGGGTCCGCGGACGTAGAGGCGGCCGCCTTTTTCGATTCCAGGGACCGGGTCGAGGCGGGATTCCATCAGCGGTGACAGGCGGCCGACGGTGCCCGACTTGTTCGACAGCGGCGTGTTGATCGCGAGTACGGGCGCCGTTTCGGTGACGCCGTAGCCTTCGAGAATGCGAACGCCGAAGCGGTCCATATACATTTGCCGCGTGCGATCCTTGACGGCTTCAGCGCCAGCCAGAACCAAGCGCAGGCGGGCGAAATCGTAAGGGTGGGCGCAGCGCGCGTAGCCGGCGAGGAATGTGTCGGTGCCAAACAGGATCGTGGCGTTCGAGCCGTAAACGAGTTCGGGGATGATGCGATAGTGCAGCGGCGTCGGGTATAAATAGACGGGGACGCCGCCGACGAGCGGCATCAGCAGTCCAGCCGTCAGGCCGAACGAGTGGAACACGGGCAGCGCGTTGAAGACTTTGTCGGCGCCGTTGCACGAGACGCGCGTCAGGCTCTGTGCGCAGTTGGCGAGCAGATTGCGATGCGAGAGGACGACGCCTTTGGGTGTGCCTTCCGAACCTGATGTGAAGAGCACGGCGGCTGGTGCGTTTGGATCGGTCGCAGCTTGCGGTTTGCCGCCGGCCAGAAGTCCTTTGATTTTGTCGGCGAGGGTGATCGTTGCGCGGACATCTTCGAGGTAGATAATTTTGGCTAACGGTTCGATTGCGGCGATGATCGGTTCAAGATGGCCGCGTTCGACAAAGGCGCGCGAAGTCAAGACGACGTCGATCTTCGCTGCTTTGCAGGCAGACGCGACGTTCTGTGGACCTGAGGTGTAATTCAACATCGCGGCGACGCGGCCGATCGATTGCAGCGCGAAGAAGGTCACGGCGACGCCGACGGTGTTGGGCAGCAACACGCCGACGCAGGCGCCTTGCGGTGCGAGGGGGGCAATTTTAGCGCCGAGAACTTGGGCGCCAACGATCAGCTTTTTATAGGAGAGCTTGCCGCCGAGCGGGTCTTCGAGCGCGGGGCGACCGGTGTCGCGCGTTTTGTGCGCGCTCACGAGGGCTTCAAATAGCGATTGGTCGATGTTGGTCGTCAGCACGGCGCTGTCGGTCATTACGTCTTGCAGAGCTGCACCGGCCGCTTGGCGACGCGTTTTTCCACGTAGCGCTGGATCGATGTTCAAATCGACAGCGGGTTGAATGGTGACGGTCGTCTTGGGGAACCAGACTTTCTTCGTCTGCGTGGAACTCATGTAGCCAAAGCGCGATCGCTCGAGGCCGTCGATGCGGACGGGGATAATTTTGGCGTCGGCCTTGTCGGCGACCATCGCGGTGCCGTCGTAGACTTTCATCAAGCCGCCGGTGACCGTGAGGCGGCCTTCCGGGAAAATTACGAGCGAGGTGCCTTCTCTGACGGCTTGGATGAGGCTGCGGGTGCCGAGCGGTTTGGTTGGATCGATGGGGTAGGCCTTGGCGAGTTTGAGGAAGGGTTTCACCCACCATGTCTTGGCCATGCCCGTGTCGATTGCGTAGGCCGCGTGCGAGGGCAGAATTGAATGCATCAGTGCGGCATCGAGCAGGCTCACGTGATTTGGCGCGATGATCGCGCGTTCGCCAGCTTTAGGCAGATGCTCAAGGCCTTTGACTTCAACATCGAAGAACACGCGGAACAGCGTCGCGGCGACGTCTTTCACGCCGTCGATACCCCAGGCGCGCAAGATGAGAGCGAACGCGGCGAGGTTGCCGACCCCGAGCGCTGCGAACATCCAGGCGAGCGGGACATGGGCTGCTTGCATCGCGGCGACGGCGAGAGCGGCTGCGGTCATGAAGGCGGCAGAGATGACGTTGCAGCCGGCGATGACGCGCGCTTGATGGTCAACGGGGGACCAAGCTTGGACCGCGGCGAAGGACGGCACGATGAAGAGGCCGCCAGCGAAGGCGACGCCCGCAAGGTCGATCAACATGCGCACGCCGGAGAATGTAGCAACGATGTCGGCGATGCCAAGCTGGGCCACGGGCGGCGTCAGGGTGGCCGACAGCAGCGCGAGGTCGAGTATGAACAGGCCCATCAGTAAGGCGCCGATTGGGACGAGCGCGAGGTTGGGCCGAGTTTTGCTGGCTTTTGCCGCGCAAATCGAGCCAACGGCGATGCCGACCGCGAAGACGAAGAGAGCCAGGGTATAGACTTCAGGAGCGCCGTTAAATGCGCCGGGAATGAGATTTTGTAAGAGCGCCAAAACGACGGCGCCGACGAGCCAGAACCACGACGTGATCAGCGCGCCCTGCCAGATGCGCTTGTCGGTGCGCAGGTCGGCCAATAGGTGGCGCGTCGAAGTCACGATGTTGCGGTCGATGATGAGATCGGGGGCGGCGGCACCGGTCGATGGAATGAGGCGCGCTGCGGCCCAACTCAGCACACCGATGACGACGATGCTGGCCGCGACCAAGTTTAATTGCGTTTCGCTGCCTGACGCAAAGTTGCCGCCGATCGTGCCGAGCAGAATCGCAAGGAAGGTCGCGGATTCAACGAGCGCGTTGCCAGCGGGGAGTTCTTTTGTCGCCAAGTGCGCCGGGAGCAGGCCGTACTTCACGGGTCCGAAAAACGCGCTGATGGTGCCAAACAGAAGTATGGAGACGAACAGCAGCGGGACGCTGGGGATCATAAAGCCGACGGCGGCCAAGAGGGCGACGGGAAGTTCGAGGAGCTTCAAGCGACGAGCGATGAAGGCTTTGTCGTATTTGTCGGCGAGCTGGCCGGCGGTGGCTGAGAATAGAAAAAACGGCAAGATCAGGGCCGCGCCCGCAAGCGTCCCGACCATCGGGCCGTTGTATGAGGTGATCTTATAGAGAACGAGCATCGCCAGGGCGTTTTTGAGAAGATTGTCGTTCAGAGCCGTCAGGAATTGGCACCAAAACAGCGCGGCGAAGCGTCGTGTGGTCATCAATTGGGAAAACATCGGGGAGTCCTGTGTGGCGCCTGAAGGGCGGTGGGGACGGCTTGACGGAGCGAGTCGTTCTGGGCGGTGGCCCAATAAGCCGCATTCCCAGTAAAGAAAGAATTATGGTCTTTAATTTGACGGGTGAGTTGCCATATTCCGGGTTCAAAAAGAGTGGCAAATATGCAAACATCGAACGAACTTGCCGATATCGAAATCTTGCTAAACGGGAAGGTGTTGCCGACCCGGGCCACCTCGCTCGAGGAGTTGGTCATCCGGCATTCGGTGTCGGGCGCTAAGGTTGCCACGGCTGTTAACGGTCATTTCGTGCCGGAAGCGGGGCGAGCCGGGATGACCTTGCAGCATGGCGACAAGGTTGAGATCGTGACGCCCCGGCAAGGTGGCTGACGCTCGCGATTATTAGCAGCGTAGCGTTCGCGTTTTACGCCGGTTGAAGCTAGTGTGTAGGGCATGAACCAACACGACACGAATTTGCATCCACATATTTTGAATCCGCAACATCCGGTATCGGCGGGTCGCGGCGAAGACGGGCTGGCGCTCTATGGCACCATTTTTGCC
>JANOCZ010000492.1:0-1848 GCA_031412455.1 Hyphomicrobium sp.
GCGGCTCGATGAATTTTTACCGAGATGGATCATCTTGGTGCCGCTGTCGACTTGCTGATAGCCGTTCGACACGGCGATCGAGTAGAACTCACCGCGCGAATAGTCGCCGCGCAGGATGCAGCTTGGATACTTCCACGTGATTGCTGAGCCGGTCTCGACCTGGGTCCAGGAAATCTTCGAGTGATGACCACGGCAGTCGCCGCGCTTGGTCACGAAGTTGTAAATCCCGCCCTTGCCGTTCTTGTCGCCTGGATACCAATTCTGCACGGTCGAGTATTTGATCTCGGCATCATCGTGCGCGATCAATTCGACGACCGCTGCGTGCAACTGGTTTTCGTCGCGCATCGGCGCGGTGCAGCCTTCAAGATACGACACGAACGAGCCGCGATCAGCGATGATCAACGTGCGCTCAAACTGGCCGGTGTTCTTCTCGTTGATGCGGAAGTAGGTCGACAATTCCATCGGGCAGCGGACGCCTTCGGGGATGTAGACGAACGAGCCGTCGGAGAACACGGCCGCATTCAGCGCCGCGTAGTAGTTGTCCGACTGCGGCACGACCGAGCCCAGGTATTTGCGCACGAGGTCGCCATGCTCGCGCACAGCTTCGGAGAACGAGCAGAAGATCACGCCGGCTTTGGCGAGTTCATCTTTGAAGGTCGTGACGACCGAGACGCTGTCGAACACGGCGTCGACGGCAACGCGCGAAGACGTTACGCCGGCCAGCATCTCCTGCTCTCTGAGCGGAATGCCGAGCTTCTTATACATTTCCAACAGCTGTGGATCGACTTCGGCGAGGCTTGACGGGCCCGTCGTCGATTTCGGCGCGGAGTAATAATACTGATCTTGAAAATCGATCTTGGGATAATGAACCTTGGCCCACTTGGGCTCGGTCATCGCCTTCCAGCGCGTGAACGCGTCGAGCCGCCATTCGAGCAGCCACGCGGGCTCGTTCTTCTGCGCCGAAATATAACGCACGGTCGACTCGTCGAGACCCTTGGGCGCCTTGACGCTTTCGATCTCCGTTTCAAATCCGTACTTGTACTGGTCGACATCGATCGTGCGGACCTGATCGATCGTCTCCTTGACTGCGGCCATTGTCTTATCGTCTCCAATCTCAGCCCTTGCGGGCAATTCCGTAGAGGCTAAGCCCGTCACGCAGCGAGTGCGGATTGGCCAGCGATCACTTTCCATGCCGCGACAAACGCGGCGATATCGGTTGGCGTTGTTTCCGGCCCGAGGCTGACGCGGATCGTGCCGGCGGCAACTTCGGGCGGCAGACCCATCGCGGCGAGCACGTGGCTCGCGCCGACTTTCCCCGACGAGCAGGCCGCGCCAGCGCTGACGGCGATGCCGGCCAGATCGAGGCGGATAACAAGCGTCTCGGCGAGCTTGCCGGGGAGCGCCAAGGCGATCGTGTTGGGCAAGCGCTCCACATCATTTGAGATGATGACGGTTGCCGGTGCGATCAAGCGGATATCGGCTTCCAGCGCATCGCGGAGCGCCGTTATTTTGGCGACAGCCTTCAGATCGCGCAGAGCTGCAAGCGCTGCAGCACCGAAACCGGCGATTGCTGCCAGATTTTCCGTGCCGGCTCGGCGGCGACGCTCCTGGCCACCGCCGCGGATCAGCGGCACCAGATCGAGGCCGTCGCGGATGACGAGCGCGCCGATGCCCTTGGGGCCGCCAAATTTATGCGCCGACAGGCTCAGCGTATCGACGCCCAGGCGCGCGAAGTCGACTTTGATGCGGCCGGGGGCCTGCACCGCGTCGGTGTGCGTGTGCAGCCCGTGCTCGCGGGCAAATTCAGCTATCGCGTTGACATCCTGGATCACGCCGGTTTCGTTATTG
>JANOCZ010000493.1:0-5993 GCA_031412455.1 Hyphomicrobium sp.
ACGGCGCGGGTTCGGGCGTCGATTTAAAATCGCGTTTGCTGCGATAGACCTGAAGGGACCGCGCCATCGCATAAATCCGGCGGGCTTAAGCCGAGCGTTTTTTCGGGCCGCCAATTTTTGATTTCTTGGTCGCATCGCGCGCTGCTACGGCGGCGGTTTTTCGCGGCTGTTTTGGCTTTGCGCTCTTGTCTTTCTTGGCCGCCGACGGGCTCGCGTCTTTCGTCGCCGGAGTTTTGCCGTCGCGCCCGGTGGATTTCTTCAGTGCTTCCATGAAGTCGATGATCGTGCCGCCTGATGGGGCATCATCGCCACCGGCGACTTCAACGGCGTTGCCGCCCTTGAGCTTCGTCTCGACGAGTTCTTTCAAAGATTTGGCGTAGTGGTTCTGATATTGGCCCGGGTCGAAATCGCCGGAGCGCGCTTCGATCAGCTCTTCGGCCATCTTGATCAGTTCTGGACGCAGTTTGCCCGAGGAGATGCCGCTGAAAATATCGTCGGCGTTCTTGACCTCGTTCTCGTAGCGTAGGGTTTCCAGCATCAAGCCGTTACCGGTGGCTTTCAGCGCGACGAGGTTTTCGCGGCCGCGCATCGTCAACTGGCCGATGCCATATTTCTTCGCCGCCCGCAGCGCGTCACGAATAATGCGGTAGCCTTCTTCGGCGACGTCGCCGTCAGGCAGGACGTAATAGGGCCGTTCGAAATACATCGGATCAACGGCGTCGGCATCGACGAACTGGGTCAGTTCGACGGTATGGCGGGTTTGCAATTTCAACGCGTCGAGTTCGTCATCTTCCAGGAGGATGTACTGACCCGGTTCGACTTCGAAGGCGCTCACGATGTCGTCAGAATTGACGACTTGGCCGGTCTCGGACGCGACTTTTTGATAGCGGATCCGGCTTTTCGATTTGCGGTCCACCTGATGAAGCGAGAGCTTTTCTTCCGATGCTGCGGCACTGACCAGGCGAATAGGGATCGTTACGAGAGCAAGCCTGAGGTGGCCTTTCCAGAACGACCGAGGAGCACTGGCCATGATACGCACACCACCTTGAAACGCTGAACGAGAATACCAAAAATTCGACAAAGCCCCAGATCCGACTAGGACCAGCGTATACAACGATTGTGCGACGATTTTGTTCCAGCTGCAATGCTCATGTCGAGGCGCGGGCGTCTGACTGAGCGACACGGCTCACGACGCCCGCGGCAGGGAACTCTGCCCAATCCGTAAGGTTGCCCCAACGGGCGATCTAGCGTCCGGGAGACCAATAAAAGTACGGAGTTTAGTCATGGGCATTTTTTTCAAAGACATTGAAACGATGGACGACCTGTTCGTCCACACGTTGCGGGATATTTACTATGCCGAAAACCGCATCCTCGAAGCGTTGCCGAAGATGATCGGTAAGGCGACGGACGCGTCGCTCAAGGCCGGCTTTGAAAAGCATCTCTCGGAAACCAAGAACCACATCGCTCGGCTCGAGCAGGTTTTCGAGATCCACGGCGTTGCAGCAAAGCAGGTCAACTGTCCAGCAATCGACGGCATCCTCAAAGAGGCCGATGAGGTCGCGGGCGACGTAGCCGACAAGCGCGTGTTGGATGCGGCGTTGATTGCCGCAGCGCAGGCCGTCGAGCACTACGAGATTACGCGGTATGGGACGCTCGCGTCTTGGGCGCAGCTGCTTGGCCGGCCGGAGTGTGCGGCGCTGCTCAAGCAGAACCTTGACGAGGAAAAATCGACGGACGTGAAGCTTTCGTCGATGGCGGAAAATAACATCAACCAAATGGCAGCTTAATTTCCTCAAGCAGTCAACAGCCGGTGCGAGGTATCGCGCCGGCTGCTTTCGCAATTACGACGGCGCGGGTTGGCTCGAGGCGGATTGCTCAGTTTTCGGCAGCCAGCGAAATATGCCCGCAATGTTGACGATCAGCAGAACGATGTTCTGCAAGTAAAGAGAGGGTTCGTCGTCAAGCCATCCGGCCGCGATCCAGGACAGGGACGCCATAACGAAGATTGAGAAGCCGGCCACCATAACTTTGGCCGATAAATTCGAGGCAACAAGTATCGCTGCGACGATTGTCGAGAGCGATGCGAAGGCCTTGAGAAGCCCCATCCAATCCATAAGTTCTTTCCTGCTCGAATATGCGTTGCCGCGTTGAGGCGTGTGGCCGTTCAGGGAACTCTTGGCAGACGGCAGAGTTGCCCGTTTAATTCACTGGAGATTGATATCATGCCGACGCCGCAAGAACTGGAAGAACAATTCTGGGAAGCGCTCAAGTCCGACCGCACGATGATGCTTGGCCTTGACGGTGTCGAAGACGGTCACGCGCGGCCCATGACGGCGCAGGTTGAGGACGACACGCGAGGGCCGATCTGGTTTTTCAGCTCGACGGAAAATCATCTGACGCAAAAGCTATCCACTGGTCAGCGCGTGATCGCGACTTTTGCTTCGAAAGGTCACGATCTCTTTGCGACGGTCCACGGCAGCCTCAGCATCGACAACGACCGCGCCATGATCGACAAGCTGTGGAATAGGTATGTCGCCGCTTGGTATCAAGGTGGCAAAGATGATCCAAAGCTCGCGCTCCTGCGTCTCGATGCGGAAACAGTCGAAATTTGGCTCGATGGGTCGAGCTTGATTGCTGGATTGAAGGTGTTGCTGGGGTCGGATCCGAAGGAGGACTACAAGGAAAACGTCGCGACGGTGAATCTGAAGTCCGCGACACGGCCTATGTAGTTCATTTCGGGAGCAGTCTGATCAAGGATTGCGCCGCGGCGGGATTGCGGACCTTGGCGCTTGATATGAAAAACGCGAACACGTCGCCGATTTTGGCCCAGGATGTTGCGCGATCGGCGATTTCATTCAGATCCTTTGCCGGCAATCCCGTTTTGACGTCCTCGGTGCTTGTCATGATACGCGCGTATGTGAAGCCTGCGGCGGGCTGATCTATTTCCGGAAAGGCATCATCGATGGCGCAGACGATTGCTATTTTATGCTTGCGCGCTAAGGCATAAAATCTCTCGTCGACAAACGACGGATGACGTACTTCGACAGCATGGCGGATCGCGATACCGTTTAGCGTCTTCGGCAGTAACGTCAGAAACGCTGAGAAATCGTCCGGATCGAACTTCTTTGTCGCCATGAACTGCCAATTGATCGGACCGAGCTTAGGGCCGAGTTCGGTCAGGCCTTGGTTCATGAATTTTTTCACGGCGTCGCCTGCGTCAGCCAAGATCTTGCGGTTCGTGCAATAGCGCGATGCCTTGACTGTGAAGACGAAATCGTCTGGCGTTTCGTCGTTCCATTTGCGCCAGGTGTCGGGCTTAAACGTCGAGTAGTACGTGCCGTTGATTTCGATTGCTGTCAGGGCGCGCGAGGCAAATTCGAGTTCGCGCTTGTGCGGCAAGCCTGCGGGATAGAAAACCCCGCGCCAAGGCTCAAACGTCCAGCCGCCGATGCCGATTCGAATTGTGCCTGATTTGCCCGACATCATGCCGTCTCGCTGGGATGTCCGCTTCGGCGGCCGTTTGTTTTGTCGTCGATAGCTACAACAACTTGTCGATCGTGACCGGGAGTGAGCGAACCCGTGTGCCTGTCGCGTGATAGATTGCGTTGGCTATGGCGGCGGCGGTGCCCACGATGCCGATCTCGCCCAGACCTTTGACGCCAAGCGGCGTGACTTCAGGATCATCTTCGGCAATGAAGATCACGTCAATGTCTTGGACGTCGGCATGGGCTGGAATGTGATACTCGGCGAGGCTGTGGTTCATAAAGCGGCCGAGACGCGGATCCATCAGGGTTTCTTCGTGCAGCGCCATGCCAATGCCGAATACGACGCCTCCCAGAATTTGGCTGCGGGCCGTTTTCGGGTTAATAATGCGGCCCGCTGCGACCGCGACGACGATCCGGGTCACGCGCACGACCTTCAGCTCTTCATCGACTTTGACTTCCGCGAATACGGCCGAGTGCGCATTCCGCGACTTGACCATTTGAGAGAGCATGTCGCCCCAGCCGGCTTTCGCCGTTTCTTCCGTTTTCAGGTATGAAACGCCGGCGTGAGAGAATATTTCTTTCAAGCTCACCGATTTCTTCGGGTCCGATTTCAGCGCGACGACATCCCCTTGGATAATAATATCGCTGGCCTCAGTGGTGCTGAAAGAGCGGTCGATGGCGGCGGCATGTTTGAGCACGGTTGCTGCAAGAGAGCTGCAAGCGAGATCCACTGCGGCACCGGTTGATGCTGCCGCCCACGAGCCGCCTTGAACCGGCGCCGCTGGAAGGGTGCTGTCGCCCAGTTTCACGTCAATATTGTCGAGCATCATGCCGAGCGCACCGGCCGCAACTTGCGCCATCACGGTGTAGGTGCCGGTGCCGATATCGGATGTCGCGCAGGCAATTTCGAGGCGGCCGTCGGGCGTCAAGGTCGCCGAGGCTGTCGTCGGTTGAAAGAGCGCTTCCCACATGCCCGTCGCGACACCCCAGCCGACGAGTTCGCTGCCGTCGACCATCGAGCGCGGCTCCGGCGATCGCTTATCCCAACCAAAGCGGGCCGCGGCTTGACTGTAAGCCTGGCGCAACTCCTTGCTGGTGTAGGGCGTGTCATTCATCGCGTCTTTGTCTGAGTAATTTATCAAACGGAAATCAAGCGGATCGACATTGCAGGCGTAGGCCATCTCGTCGATGGCGATCTCAAACAGCGTCATACCGGTCGCGGCTCCCGGTGCGCGCATGTCGCCGGGAGTATATGTGTCAACGGGCGCGATCGCGTACTCGCCCTCGGCATTGGGGCACGCGTAGTTCATCAGGCCCCAGTTGACGACCGTCTCCATGTAATTCTCAAAGCGCGATGTTGCGGTCGTCGCGGACGTGGATATCGCGGTCAAGCGGCCATCCTGTTCGGCGCCGAGCGAAACGGACTGCACAGCTTCGGGGCGGTGGACGTGGGTAAACATCTGTTGGCGCGTGAGCACGACGCGGACCGAGCGCTCAAGCATTTTGGCGGCAAGAGTCGCGAGATAGACTTGATATTGCGGGCGCAGACCGGAGCCGAATGCACCGCCGACGTAAGGGTTCAGAACCCGAACGTCGTCTGTCTTGAATCCGAATATTGCAGCGAGATAGCGTTGGACGTTTTGCGATCCTTGCGTCTTGTCATAGACCGTGATCTTCCCGCCTCCGTGCCAAATGACAGTCGAAGCATGCATCTCCATCGGGTTATGATGGTGGGTTGCCAGATGATATTCACCAGTGGTTTTGACGGGCGCTTTCGCCATTGCAGTTGCTGCATCACCGCGGTTCTTGGGCGGGAAAAAAGCATCGCGCTTTTTGCTCGGCATGAATCGCTCGGCTTGGGCGGTGGCGAAATCAGTGTTGAAGTCTTCGGATTGATATCGAACGTCGATCAACGTTGCGGCGTAGCGGGCCGCTTCAAAAGTCGCGGCGACGACGAGCGCAACAGGCTGGCCGCTGAATTGTATCTTATCGTCAAAGAGTGGGCGAAACGGTGAACCGGGTGGCGCGACGTCATCTTGATAGCTCTTGTCGAACCAGGCGATGTGCGGACGGTTGCGATGAGTAATTACCTCGACAACGCCGGGGACGCGTTTGGCTTGAGAAACGTCGATCGCTAAGACGCGCCCTTTTGCAATGGCGGAGGAGATGACCACGCCGTAAAGCAATGTCTCGTGGTTATAGTCGGCTGCGTATTTGGCTTCTCCCGAAACCTTTGCCCTGCCATCGATTCGGGAAACTGCAGAGCCGATCCCAACACGTTCGTACATTGTCTAATCCTTGAGATTTGGCGGGCGTCAAGCAACGCGCTTTTGTGTTTGCGATTGGGGTGTCTTATCCGCGGCCTGGCGAAGCGCTCGGACGATCGCCTTGCGGGCCAGCTCAATTTTAAAATCGTTGTGGCCGTAGCCCTTTGCGCCGGCCAATAGCTGCACCGCAAAAACTTCGAATTGCGATTGCTGCGGACGCTGCCCGATCAGCAGATGTTCG
>JANOCZ010000494.1:0-1757 GCA_031412455.1 Hyphomicrobium sp.
AGCGACACGTCGCCGACGTTTTTCACGACATAGTCGCGGGCGTTGGCCGGGATACCGTCGAACAGGTCATAGAAATAGTCGGAGATGGTCTTGCCGGCCTTGCGGGCTTCGTTCCAGCCCTGGCCGCCCATCAGGATCAGCGAGGCGTTGCATTGCGAATCGAGGTCGAGGACCAGAACGCGCTTGTTGCTGTAGACCGCGAGGGCGTGGGCCAGCATGACCGCGACCGTCGATTTGCCGACGCCGCCCTTACGGTTTGCAACTGCCAAAAAGAAAGCCATACAACTTCATCCCCTTATTGACGCGGACCCGCCGCGTTACGCTCTTGCGCGGGCTCGCCCCGCGTTTCACAATCGCCCGATTGGACGCCTGGATTGTCTTCCGCTCAGTAGGCACCGATTCCGTAACCCCCGTCACGGTTATCCCTTTATTCTGCTCATCATGTTGCGAGATCGCGCGCGCGTGGGTTCGAGCCCTTTGCAAGGCTCGACGCCATGATCATGCAACTGGACCGGAAAGTGGTGTGATTTTTGCTCGAGCTCAACTGTTCGTCGACGTTCTATCGAAACTTGTGGCCATGTGTGGCGATCCTGCCCCCATTAATTGGCCCCATCAGTTGGCCCCCATGTCATTTGGGCGAAATGTTAACGACGCCGTTTTTTCGGCACCTTCAATGATAAGGTGGCGCAAATCGCTTCGGCATCGCGGCCGGCGCGCACAATTCAGGTTAATCGGCTAGGCTCAACGGGGCATTCATGACGCGGCGCTATTTCGGGACTGACGGCATTCGGGGCCTGGCAAACCAGCATCCGATGACGTCGGAAATCGCTCTCAAGGTGGGGATGGCGGCGGGAAAGATTTTCCGCTCGGGGAACCATCGGCACCGGGTCGTGATCGGCAAGGATACGCGGCTGTCGGGCTACATGCTCGAGGCGGCGCTGATGTCGGGCTTCACTTCGGTCGGGATGGACGTGTTCCTGCTGGGTCCGATGCCGACGCCAGCCGTCGCCATGCTGACGCGATCGCTCAGGGCCGATCTCGGCGTCATGCTGTCGGCGTCGCACAATCCGGCGCACGACAACGGCATCAAGCTATTTGATCCGGACGGCTACAAGTTGTCCGACGATATGGAACGGCAGATCGAAGATTTGATCGATGGGGATACGCGCGCGCTCCTGGCGGACGCGGAGCAAATCGGCCGGGCGACGCGGGTTGAAAGCGCGCAAGAGCGCTACATCGAATTCGCCAAACGGACGCTGCCTAAACACCTGCGCCTCGACGGTTTGAGGATCGTCATCGATTGCGCCAATGGCGCAGCCTATAAAGTTGCGCCCGAGGCGTTGTGGGAACTCGGTGCGGAGGTCATCAAAATCGGCGTCGAGCCCAACGGGCGGAATATCAATTTCAAGTGCGGATCGACTGCGCCCGAAGCGTTGATCGAGAAAGTGCGTGAAGTGCGCGCCGATATCGGCATTGCGCTCGATGGCGATGCCGACCGGGTCGTGATCGTCGATGAGAAGGGACGCATCGTCGATGGCGATCAGTTGATGGCGGTCATCGCGGACAGCTGGCACCGGACGGGCAAGCTGGCGGCTGGCGGCATTGTTGCGACCGTCATGAGCAATCTTGGATTAGAGCGTTATTTGACGAGCATCGGGTTGACGCTGGCGCGTACGCCGGTTGGCGACCGCTATGTCACGGAGCACATGCGCAAGCACGGGTTCAACGTCGGTGGCGAGCAGTCCGGGCACATCGTG
>JANOCZ010000495.1:0-7286 GCA_031412455.1 Hyphomicrobium sp.
TCAACACGACCGCGTCGTGCCCCTCGTCTTTCAACGTCTTTTGTAAATCCGCAATCTTGTCTGCGGCCGATCGGCCAGTAAGCGCCATCGGGTGCAACGCAACCTGCCCGACAGGCGGCGGCGGTCGGTCGCGTCCCCACAACTTATCTATGGGATTTGCGGAAAGCGGCTTCAGCGTAATGTCGCGCTCAGCCACAGCTCGCGAGAGAGCATTGATCTCCTGAGCCGTGTGGAGACGAGGATCAAATCCGACGACGCTTCCCTTTTTGAGCTTCTCTATCAGCCACTCTGAAAGTCGGCCGCGCGGCAGCAGCGATACTTCGAACGCGGCAGTGTCTGTTTCGGCTTTTGCTTGAACCGTGTATCGCCCATCGATCATCAACGCCGCGGCCTTAAGCCCGGCAATCGCGAGTCCTGCGGACCCCGTAAATCCCGTCAGCCACTTCAGGCGCTCAGCGCACGGTGGTACGTACTCGCCCTGATGCTCATCGGCGCGCGGCACAAGCACGGCGTCGAGTTGGGCCTTCGCCATCCACGCTCGCAGGCGTGCTAAGCGATTTCCAACGTCGTGGGCTCCAGAACTCGTCTCGAAATTTTGATACATCGTCGGGCCTAAATCCGGCGCAGAGTTAAAGTTGACCAGCCGACAACGCGATCGTGTGTGACGAGGAAAAAGCCGGCCGCCCGATAAGCTGCAATCACCTGCGGCGCTTGCGGGATCAATATGCCGGAAAGAAGCAGCGTGCCGCCACGGGAAATTTTCTGAGCCAACGCGGGGGCAAGACGGATCAGTGGTCCGGCAAGAATATTGGCGACGATCAAATCAAACGGCGGCGACTGGCGAATCCATGTGTGATCGACGCCCTTGGCGACCGCCGTCGCGATCCGTTGCGCGACCCCGTTGAGACGCATGTTCTCGCCAGCGACCTTGACGGACTGAGCGTCCCTATCCGTCGCGATGATGTGCGCGTGCGGAAGCGCCTTGGCGAGCGCGATCGCCAGCACGCCCGATCCGCAGCCAAGGTCTAGGACTGTCTCGAAGGCTTCTACCCGCGTCAGTCGATCAATCGCCACGAGACAGCCAAGCGTCGTCGCGTGATGCGCCGTGCCGAAGGCTTCGCCGGCATCGATCAGGATCGTTGCGGGCCCACGCGCGACCCGATGCCGGTCGTGACTCCCATGCACGACGAACCGGCCGGCAATGACCGGCGGCAACGCCGCTTGCGAGATCGCCACCCAGTTCAGATCCGGCACATTTTCGAGCTTGAATTTGCCAAGCTTCTTGCCAACGAACGGCGCGACTTCAGCGTCGATATCGCGCCCGTCTTCCCAGTCGTTGAAAAATGCCTCGATGCGCCAGCAACCCGGCCCGTTTTCGAACACCGTCAAAGCATCGGGTGCGGGCTCTAAAAAATCTTGCAACGCGTTTGCGGCGTGATGCGCCAAGTCGCGATCGTCGAAGTCGGCGACCAGCTTTTGCAGTGCCATGGGTGTCTATGTGGGTCCGTTCGGGTGTCTAGATTGCAGCCGGTGCCGTGCTTCGATCGAGCTCGAAGCCCTCGGCACTCATAGGGTCGGGAAGCTGATCGAGGAATTTGTCCCACTTCATATCGATGTGCTGGGCGGCCTTGACGGGCGAAAGTGTCGTCAGCCGCCCGTCGGCGCCCTCCGTGACGATCCCGTCGCGAACGAGCCGGTCGAGCGCGTCCTCGAGATCGAAATCGACGCGGACACCGAAGGTCCGCGCAAGATACTGCTCAATCGCCAAATCGATCGCCGGCAAATCCGCGCGTGACGCCTTCTCCTTGGCGAGCACGGTATACAGCAGCATCTCTTCCTTGATGTCTTCTTCAGCAGCCCGCGCCGCGACTTTTAAAATGACGCCGCGGTTGTCGGCCATCGTGTGGAAGTATAGATTCTGCGCCATCACGACCATGTACTTCTGCTTCTGATTCATGAAGCTCATGGCCTGACGGAACGCCACGCCGCCAAGTCCCGCCGCAGCGCCAGCTGCGGCAATCGGATTGCTGGCAATCAGCGCAATTTTACCGGCGGCACCAACGGCCCCCATGCCCAAACCGCCGCCGGCTGACACGCCGAGCCGCAGCTTGTCCATCAGCCGGAAGCGCACTTCAGTATTGGGAAACACCATCTCGATGTCAGTGCGCGGAATGTTCTTGAACAACTTGAGATAGATGTTCTGGTCGTTGATCCCGGGCGGCAAGCTATTGCGATATTTTCGAACCCGCTTCTCAGCCTGCTCGCGCGTCATGCGATCGGTGCGGATCAGCTCCTCAACGCGATTGTCGAACGACTTCAGCTTGAACATGATGAACAGGCGCTGGAAGACCGGAACGTCGAATTCTTCCTTGCGCATAAACTTTTGAAAACGGCGGCGCTCATGCTTCTTATTCGACGCGCCGCGATAATAAATAACGATGTCTTCGAACGCGCGCATGTCGACCATGAGATCGAGCCCGTAGTGGCTGTCCTTGGTCAAGATCAGGTTGAGGTCTGACGGATCGATCCGCTCATAGTTCGCGCGCTGCAGCAGACTTTCAACGCCGGAGACCACGCGCCGCTTGAGCGCGTGCCGCTCTTCCTCGCTGAACTGGCGTGTGAGCAGCAGGTCGCTGTCAGGCGAGAACGCCTCATACGTTTGCTCGAGTTCGAGCAGCTGCGAATTGTACTGTTGCTGACGCCAGTAATCGATGTAACGGAAGAACCGGCGCGCGTCCTGCGCCTCGCCGTTTGGCCATGCGGACGGCAGTGTCAGACGCTCCAACAACGCGAACCGCGTGACCGGAATGAAGCGCTCGCGTTTGCGGACGCTATCGGGTGCGAGCACATCCGTTTGCACGGCGCTATCGGATGTCACGGCCGCCTCAGCAGGCTTTGCTTTCGCAGCCCGGCGCGCGGCCAACCGGCCAAAGAAACCTGGCCGGCTTTCCCGTACGTCCGACGATAAATCAGCAGCACTCATACTCACCCTCCCGCTGGACCGCACAACGATCTCGATTTTCCAGCCCGGCACCCCGCATGGGTCTTACTGGCACGGCATAGGCATTGTCGAGACTAACGACGCGACACGGCGGAGTTTTGACGCTCCTGTGACGCCAATACCGGCGGAAAGATTGGGACCGCGCGGCGCATTCAGAAATTTTGCTAACTCTCTCAGAGGCTTGAGGTGTCTGTTAGCGTCCTGCCAACACAAAAACCCGGCGCTGACCATGAGCGCCGGGTTCGAACGTGCGAGCAAAAAGAGTAGCTAAGCAGAAATCCGGTGCGCGACCGGCAGATTGCGGATCTGCTCCAGCGTGAGGGTCATCCCCGCACTCAACTCAGGCAGGCTTTCATTACTGCTTAAAGATTGCGTCGATGGTGTTGCGGTCTCGACGCTGATTTCCCCTGCGTCTGTGAGACCATGAAGTGTTAGTCGGTAATTGCTCATGGATAGCTCCTCCAATTCGGCTCTACCCTCCCCAGTAACTCTACGTCTGACGCGCTTACTTCTCCCGCGACCAACTAAGGCAACAAATCTCACAGCCGAGCATAATGTCCGTCAGCAGACTTAAATTCAGCTAGGCTCTACAAGAGGTTGCGGCACCCCTCGCCACCGCATCCACCTTGCCAGAATGATGCGAAATTGCGGCATTATCGCGATGCGGATCGTCGGTTGCAGCTCAGCGTCTCAAATAATATCGACAAAGCTCGCGACCACGCGCTTGATCGACCCATCGTCGAACGTGATCGTGAGTTTGTTGCCATCGACGAAGGTCACTGTGCCGTCCCCGAATTTTTCGTGGGCCACGCGCACCCCACTGCGAAATTCGGGCACTGACGCGGCCGACGATGCCACGAGTTCACCCTCCAACGTTAGTGGTGCCCGCGCTTTCGGCTTGGCGCTGGCGCTACGCCCTTGCCAGTTCTGTTGCGCGCGCTGCCAGCCGGGCGTCTGATATGTCGACCCGAACGGCGTTTCCGTCGCCGTGCGATCAAACCGGCTACTTCCGTAGGGATTGGCGAACCCGCTGCCGCGCGAAATTCCCTCGTACGCCGACTGGCTCTCAACGACCTCGACATTGGCTTCCGGCAACTCATCGATAAACCTGGACGGAACGGCCGATTGGTAAAGCCCGCGGTTCCGGCGGTTCTGCGCGAACGAAATCTTCGCGACCTTCTTCGCCCGTGTGACGCCGACGTAGGCGAGGCGTCTTTCCTCCTCGAGGCCAGCTTTGCCGCTTTCATCCAGCGATCGCTGATGTGGAAACAGCCCCTCTTCCCATCCCGGCAGAAACACGGTGCCGAATTCCAATCCTTTCGCGGCGTGCAGCGTCATCAAGGACACGCGCTCGCCGTCGTTGCTTTGATCGACATCCATGACCAACGACACATGTTCGAGAAAGCCGGCCAGGCTGTCGAAGTCATGCATGAAGCGCACGAGTTCCTTCAAGTTTTCAAGCCGCGTCTGCGCCTGCGGAGTTTTGTCAGCCTGCCACATTGCCGTGTACCCGGACTCATCGAGAATGGATTCGGCAAGGTCGGTATGCCTCATCCGCTCGATCTGCGAACGCCACCGCTCGAACGACTGAATGAGTTCGGCCAACGTCCGCCGCGCTTTACCAGCCAGTTCGTCGGTCTCGGCAATCTCGCGCGCAGCCTGATACATCGGCACGCCACGCGCCCGCGCCAGTTGATGAATGCGTTTGACGGTCGTGTCGCCGAGCCCGCGCTTGGGCACATTCACAATGCGCTCAAACTTTAGGTCGTTGGCCGGATTGGCGACGATCTCAAGATAGGCGATGGCGTCTTTGATTTCCTGGCGCTCGTAGAAGCGCGGCCCGCCGATGACGCGGTAGGGAATGCCAAGCGTGATAAAGCGGTCTTCCATGACGCGCATTTGAAACGAAGCGCGCACGAGAATGGCGACATCGTTGAGCTTATACTTCGCCCGCTGCAAGTTCTCGACGTCGTCGCCGACGGAGCGCGCCTCTGCTTCGTCGTCCCAGAAACTCGCAACGGAAACCTTCTCGCCTGCGCTACCGTCGGTGAAAAGCGTTTTGCCGAGCCGCCCTTCGTTTTTCGCAATCAACCCCGAGGCTGCCGCCAAGATATTGCCGGTCGAGCGATAGTTGCGCTCCAAGCGGATGACAGTGGCGCCCGGAAAATCCTTGTCAAAGCGCAGAATGTTGTCGACCTCGGCCCCCCGCCATCCATAAATCGACTGATCGTCATCGCCAACGCAACAGACGTTGGGCGACCCTTGCGCCAGCAACCGCAGCCACAGGTATTGCGCGACGTTCGTGTCTTGATACTCATCGACGAGGATGTAGCGGAATCGCTTGTGATAAGCTTCCAGCACGTCGGGATGCTCGCGGAACAAGCGCAAGCATTCGAGCAGAAGATCACCGAAATCGCAGGCGTTGAGGTCTTTGAGCCGCGCCTGATAGGCCGCATACAGGTCGCGCCCTTTTCCGCCAGCGAAGGAGAAAGCGTCAGCGGCCGGCACTTTGTCCGGCGTCAATCCACGATTTTTCCAGTTATCGATGAGGCCCGCCAACTGCCGCGCCGGCCATCGCTCCTTGTCGATGCCCGCCGCCTCGAGCACTTGTTTGAGCAACCTCAGTTGGTCATCGGGGTCCAGAATCGTGAAACCCGATTTCAAACCGACGAGTTCGGCATGCCGCCGCAAAATCTTGACGCCGATGGCGTGAAACGTGCCGAGCCACGTCATCCCCTCGACCGCGCCGCCGATGACGTCGCCGATGCGCTGCCGCATTTCGCGCGCGGCCTTGTTCGTGAACGTCACGGCGAGGATCTGCGACGGGTAAGCCCGGCTTGATGCAAGGATGTGCGCGATCCGCGTCGTGAGAACGCGCGTCTTTCCAGTCCCGGCTCCCGCGAGCACAAGCAACGGCCCCTCGGTCGTCTCGACCGCCGCGCGCTGCTCGGGATTGAGGTTATCGAAATATGCAGGCAGCGCGCTGCCAGCCGACACGGCCCGTTGCGAAATGGAACCAGCGCGTTGCGAAATGGACCCCGGCCGCGCCTCTGAGGTGGGCACCACCGGCGCTTCGGGCAAGTCGAAGGGAGGCTCGTCGTGGCCATTGTCTGTCGTGTCGGGAACGTCGGCGGCGATCGGCGATTTACGACTCTGGTTCATCCATATTGAGGTAGCGCACACAAACTGGTCCTACAACCGGCGGATTCGCGCAACATGCTGGCTATGAACACTTTGTGGGAGCTGCGCCCGCCGTGCAAATGTCGGTTATCAAGGCAATTTCCGGTTCAGAAAGAGCCGTCTTTGTGCGATACGACCGTGTAGCTTGGGCGGGGAGCGGTTGCAGCGCCCGGTCTCGAAGATTGGTCGGTCGATGAACAACGCGCTTCTATATCTCGGCGGTCTTCTGGCGGTTACGTTGGCCGCGCTCTTTGCTGTTCCCCATTTCATCGATTGGAACGGCTACCGCGGCGTCTTCGAAGAGGAAGCCTCAAAAGTTTTGGGCCGCGGCGTCCGCGTCGGCGGCGCGGTCAACGTTCGCTTCCTGCCAACGCCCTACGTTCGCTTTGATAAGGTCCGCCTCGAAGATCCAACGGGTCAGACCGGCGAGCCGTTCTTTCGCATCGAAAGTTTCGCCATGCGCCTGTCCGGCCCAGCCCTGCTGCGCGGCGTGCTGGAAGCCAACGAGATCGAACTGCACCGGCCCGTCTTGACGCTCGCGCTGGATGGCAAAGGCGGGGGCAACTGGACCAGTATGCAGATCAAGCCGGGCGCTTTGCCGTTCGTGCCGCGCGATGTCGCGTTGCGGTCCGTGAAGATCATCGATGGCGTCGTTGGGTTATTCAATTCTCAATCGCAGCCGATCGCCCGCGCCGAGGCTGTCAACGGTGAGTTTTCCGCCGAAGCCTTGAAGGGGCCATTCAAGTTTAAAGGCCAGTCGAAGTGGTCCGGTGAAAACCATGACATCAAGTTTGCCACGACCGAACCGGCAGCCGACGGCACGTTCCAGCTTAGGGCAAGTCTTCGCTCTGCCACCTCGGCTGCAGCCTATACGCTCGATGCGCGCGTCGAACAGATCGCCAGTGCGCCAAGGCTTGTCGGCGAGTTAACAGGAAAACTCCCAATTCCCGGCAACGGCGCGGCCGCTTCGCTCTCCCTTAAAGCTGCCGACCCAGTGACACCGGCTCCAGCGACATCCAGTTCAGCCACATCGGCCACAGCTCCTTCCGGCCCCGTTCCTTCCAGCCCCGTTCCTTCCAGCCAAGCTCCATCTGGCCAAATGACA
>JANOCZ010000496.1:0-3095 GCA_031412455.1 Hyphomicrobium sp.
CTGACGACGGTCCGCGCGGGTTAACCACACGTTAGTATTCGCGGCTCGTTCAAGAATGGGTGGCAAGCATCGGGCTCGATCCGGCCAAGTTTGGAACGCATTCATTGCGCCGCACGAAGGCAGTGTTGATTTATCGGCGGACAGGCAATCTGCGGGCGGTTCAGCTTTTGCTCGGACATTCAAAGATCGAGAGCACGGTGCATTACCTCGGCATCGAGGTCGATGACGCAATTGAAATCGCCGAGAAAATTGATATCTGAAGTCTTGACGCGATAACTTCATCAGCGGACGTGGTCGGCGGCAACCTCAGCGTCGCCGATCGTGCTTCACCCGACTTCCGCTTCTGTATAAATTTGACTGCAGCTCGCTTCGCCGTGCTGGCGTCGGTTCAAATGATCAAAAAGCTTCCGTCAGGTGTCTGACGCGACGGGCCAGGAGGAGACTTGTCTCTGAATGCCAAAAGTCTCTGCAATTGAAACGCCTGCGGTCGTGGCTAGTCCTGATTCAGCACGAATTGCTCACGGCAAAATCTTCAGTGAGACTCTACGCCGCCCGCGAGCCAAGCCAAACCCGCCACCCTCCGGAAGAGGTAATATTGACGGCGCCGTCCACGGCGTAGGCCTCGCATAAAAATCCTTTGACGTTTGATCCATCAGCGAGCCCGAGCGTGCCTATGCCAAGGGGTGGCGGAATGAGAGCTACGAACGAACCGAACGCAGCGTCATCCAATTCCCAGATCTCGACTTCGATTCCGCCGGCGCCATTTCCGTCGAACACGAGCCCTGGTTTAGGAGGGACTGTGTTGGCGAGTGCATAGAAACTGTAGCCGGCCGTCGTGCGCGCCGTGCGCACGTGCCGGGCTTTGCGCTCGATGAGCTGGCCATTGAGGGGCTGCCCCGTGAGATGCGCACCGACAACGGCAACTTGGATCATCTTTTTTTTGGGAGCCGGTTTATCAAGTAGGGGCGTTGCAGCCAACTTGAAAGCCGTGCCGCCGAGCTCAGCCTCCGCGAGCGACCGATGCATCCGGTCGCCGAAGAGGGCGAGGCTTTTGTCTTCGCAGGCGCGCCCAACGAGCGTGACGCCGAAAGGCAAACCATCGGGCTTAATGCCGGCAGGCACTGCGAGAGCCGACAAGTCCATCAAGTTGGCGAAATTGGTATAGAGCCCAAGATTGGAATTGAGCCGGACCGGATCCGCCAAGACATCCGCGATTTTGTAGATCGTGGGCGCCGTCGGCAGCAGCATGGAGTCCATCTTCTGCCATTCGTTTTCAGCGGCGCGGGCCAATTCCGCGAGCTGGTAGAAGCCGTCGAAGGCATCAACAGCCGTTATCGGCTTTGCTCCAAGTATGATGCCGCGCACCACCTCATGAATTGATTGGGGTCTCGACCCCGCGAAGTCTGCAATTGCGGCGAGCCGCTCGGCCACCCATGGCCCCTGGTAAAGAAGCGCTGCCGCTTTTCGAAACGGTTCGAAATGAAAGGTAACGATCTCTGCTCCAAGCCCGCGCGCCCGCTCGATCGCCGCCGCATAGAGTTCGGCTGCGGCCTTGTCGCCGAAAAATTTGAGGGGGGCGTCCGGGACGCCGAGACGCACGCGGGTTGATGACGTTCCCGTCGCGTTTCGCGCAGACGGCAGGCGCGCCAAGCTGTCGCCAGGGTCGTAAGCCGCCGCGACGTCGAAGACCCGCGCAGCATCCGCGACCGTCAAGGCAAATATGGAAATTGTATCCTGCGTCCGGCATGCTGGAACGACGCCCTGCGCGCTGATCAGGCCCTTTGTCGGTTTTAATCCGACAATGTTGTTGAAGGCGGCCGGTACGCGTCCAGATCCCGCCGTATCGGTGCCGAGTGCGAACGATACGAGGCCAGATGCAACCGCGACAGCCGAACCCGAACTCGATCCGCCACTGATGTAGTCTTTATGGAAGACGCTCGACGGGATTCCATATGGGGACCGCGCGCCAACCAGCCCGGTCGCAAATTGGTCCATGTTGGTTTTGCCGACGACGATGGCGCCCGCTGCCTCGAGCTGTTCGATAACAAAGGCCGAACGCTCGGGCTGATAAGAGAAATCGGGACAGGCGCAAGTTGTCGGCAATCCGGCAACATCGATGTTGTCTTTGACCGCGAACGGAATGCCGTAGAGTGGACCCTTTGGGGCGGCGGCCGCTGTTGAAATCGCCTCCTCCCGTGACCTAAGCGAAATCCATACAGGCTGTTCGCCTTGCGCTTCGATGCGGTCGTAGATTTCGTCAATGATTTCGGCGGGTGTGAAGCATCCGTCCGCATATCCTGCCGCAAGGCTCGCGATGTCGAACGATCGTTTCATTGCGCCGCCTCCAGCGTATCGTCCATCAACACCATGAGCGTTTGGCCAAGCGTGACGGGCTTGCCTTCTGCGCAACGGATATCAGTGATGATGCCGGCGCGGGGCGCAACAATCGACATTTCCATTTTCATCGACTCGACGATCGCGACGATATCGCCCGCAACAACGCGCTGGCCTTTCTCAACTGCAATTCTCCAAACGCAGCCCGGCACCGTGCTTTCGACAACGCTGGCGCCGTCGGGAATAGCCTGATCATCATCGGGAACGCCGGGCGCGAGCGCTGACGCTGTTTGGTCTGATGCCTGCCAGCGCGCGCGCTCCGCTTCGAACGCTGCCTGCTGGCGGGTCTTGGATGCGCGAATATCGGTTTCGTTTGCCGCCAGGAAAGCGCGATAGGATTTCATCGAGAAAGTTGTTTCTTCGATCCTGATGGACGAGGTGCCGTCGATGACGCCATCGCGTATTCGCGTCAGGTCTTCGCTTGAAACGGGATAGAATTTTACCTGATCGAAGAACCTAAGTAGCCACGGTTTGCCGTCTGTGAAGGCGTCCGTCTGCCGGTAGGTGTTCCAAACCTGGCTCGTGCGGCCGAAGAGCTGGTAGCCCCCTGGGCCCTCCATGCCATAGATGCACATGTAAGCGCCGCCGATGCCGACGACGTTATCGGGTGTCCAGGTGCGGGCAGGATTGTACTTTGTCGTGACGAGGCGATGACGCGGATCGACTGGCGTCGCGACGGGCGCACCGAGATAGACGTCGCC
>JANOCZ010000497.1:0-7893 GCA_031412455.1 Hyphomicrobium sp.
CCAGATCATCGGCGATCGCGTCGTCCCGTTTTCCGATCACGAAGAGCTGCGCCGCGGCCTTGAAAGCAAAGCCAAAGCATGACCGCCCCGCTGTGGACCTTGACCGAACTGATCGCAGCGTGCGGCGCGCGCGCCGACGGCGAACCGCAAGCGCCGATCACCGGCTTCTCGATCGACACGCGGACGCTCGAGCCGGGCAACGTGTTCGTGGCGTTGCAAGACCAGCGCGACGGCCACGACTTCGTGACATCGGCATTCAAGGCTGGAGCATCGTTGGCGATCGTCAACGACAGCTACTTGAAACGCCCCGGCGACGGCGCGCTCCTATGCTGCCCCGATCCGTTGCGGGCACTGGAGAAGATCGGCATCGCCGCGCGAGCAAGGCTCGATGCGTCGGCCCGCGTGATCGCCGTCACCGGCAGCGCCGGAAAAACCGGCACCAAGGAAATGTTGCGCGCGTGCTTGAGCGCTATAGCGCCCGGCCATGTCCACGCGTCGGAAAAATCCTACAATAATCATTGGGGCGTCCCCTTAACCCTCGCGCGTATGCCAGCCGACACGCGCTATGCGGTGTTCGAGATCGGTATGAACCACGCAGGCGAAATCAGCCCGTTGACCAAAATGGTTCGCCCGCACGCAGCGATCATCACGACGGTCGAGGCCGTGCATCTCGAACACTTCGCCTCGGTCGAAGCCATCGCTGACGCAAAAGCTGAAATTTTCGCCGGGCTCGAGCCAAGCGGCTCAGCGATTATCAAACACGACAGCCCGCACGCAGGGCAACTCGCAAGCCTCGCCAAAGCTCAAGGGGCGAAAGTCGTCACCTTCGGCTTGACGCCTAGCGCCAACGTGTCCGCCGAAACTCTCGAACTGCGCGAGGAGTCATCGAACATCACCGCGCGGCTCCATGGCCGGCACATAACGTACCGCCTCGCCATGCCAGGCCGCCACATTGCCGAAAACTCGCTGGCCGTCCTCGCCGCCCTCGACGCCGTCGGCTGCGACATAGATCGCGCAATCGCGGCCCTCGCAACGTTGCCGCCACCACCTGGACGCGGCGCGCGCACCCTCCTCAACGACACCGCAGGCCAACTTCTGCTGATTGATGAGAGCTACAACGCAAATCCAGCGTCGATGCGCGCGGCTTTGGCGACGCTCGCCACGGTCCCGCGCAGCAAATTCGCCCGCCGCATCGCCGTTTTGGGCGACATGCTGGAACTAGGCGATGGCGCCCGCGAACTCCACCGTAGCCTGATCGATGCTGTGGATGACTCAGGTACCGACGTAATGTTCGCCTGCGGTCCGCACATGAAAGCGCTATATGATGCTGCCGATAGCGCCAAAAGGGGTCACTATGCCGAAACCTCCGCCGCACTCGTGCCGCAAGTGCTATCGTATGTGCGCGCGGGCGATGTGATCATGATCAAGGGCTCGAACGGCACGCGGCTTTCGCCACTCGTCGCGGCGCTGAAGGCGAAGTTCGGTCAGGGCGCGCCGAACTGACGCCGGCACAATCGGGGACAAAACCGTAACATGCTTTACCAGCTCGTCAATTTCAGCGACCAGTTCAGCGCGCTCAATGTCTTCCGCTACATCTCGTTTCGCACCGGCGGCGCGATCTTCACCGCGCTCTTGTTCGTCATGATGTTCGGTCCCGCCATGATCGATCTGCTGCGGGTGAAGCAGGGCAAAGGCCAGCCGATCCGCGAAGACGGCCCGCAGACCCACCAGCTAAAGCGCGGCACGCCGACCATGGGCGGCCTGATGATTCTCGCCGGCGTGCTCGTCGCCACGATGCTCTGGTGCCGGCTATCGAATCTCTACGTGTGGGTTGTCCTGTTTGTCACCGTTACTTACGGCATGATCGGCTATTGGGACGACTATCTAAAAGTCACCAAGCGCTCGACCGACGGCTTCTCCGGCCGCGCCCGCATGCTTCTCGAAATCGTCGTCGCGGCGATCGCCGGCTACGCGTTGATGAAACTCGGGCCCGCAGACTTGAATGACAAACTCGCGTTCCCGTTCTTCAAAGACTTGTTGCTCGACCTTGGACCCTTGTTCGTCGTCCTAGCGATCCTGGTCATCGCCGGCGCGGGCAATGCGGTCAACTTTACCGACGGCCTCGATGGGCTCGCCATCGTCCCGGTGATGATCGCCGCCGGCACTTTCGGCGTGATTGCCTACCTCTCCGGCAACGTAAAATTCGCGACTTATCTGCAAATCCACCACATCCCCGAGACGAGCGAGCTGGCGGTCATTTGCGGCGCGCTGATCGGCGCTGGGCTTGGCTTCCTCTGGTTCAACGCGCCGCCCGCCATGATCTTCATGGGTGACACCGGATCGCTGGCGCTGGGTGGCGCCTTGGGCGCAATCGCCGTCGCCATCAAACATGAGATCGTGCTCGCCATCGTCGGTGGTCTATTTGTGCTCGAAACGCTGTCCGTCATCATCCAGGTGATCTCGTTCAAATGGACCGGCAAGCGCGTCTTCCGCATGGCGCCGCTCCACCATCACTACGAGCAAAAGGGCTGGAAAGAATCGACCATTGTCATCAGGTTCTGGATCATCTCGGTGATCCTCGCCCTGATCGGCCTTGCGACACTGAAGCTCCGCTGAGCTGATCAAAAGAAGAGTAGCTCCGCTGAGCTGGGGCAAGAAGTAGCTCCGCTGAGCTGATCGAGAGAAGAGTAGCTCCGCTGAGCCGGGGGCAAAGAAGAAGCTCCGTTGAGCGGGCGCAAACAAAACGGTTCTGCGTTAGATTTCAAAATATGATTCGCGCCACCACTTTCGCAGGCAAAACTGTCGCCGTGTTCGGCCTGGGCGGCTCGGGCATCGCCGTGGCGCGTTCGCTGCTGGCCGGTGGAGCAACCGTTGCCGCCTGGGACGATAGCGAACCAAGCCGCATCGCTGCCGCAGCAACCGGCATTCCGCTCATCGATCTGACGACCGCCGATTGGATGCAATTTGCTGCCCTCGTCCTCGCGCCTGGTGTTCCCCTGACGCATCCCGAACCGCATTGGACGGTTCACCGCGCGCAAGCAGCCGGCGTCGAAATCATCGGCGATGTCGAGATCTTCGCGCGCGAGCGCTCAGCCCATTGCCCCGACGCCCCATTCATCGCCGTCACCGGCACCAACGGCAAATCGACGACGACCGCGTTGATCGCCCACATCCTTCGTCATGCCGGCCACGACGTGCAGATGGGCGGCAATATCGGCACGGCAATCCTCTCGCTCGAGCCGCCCGCGGCTGATCGCTTTCACGTCATCGAGATGAGTTCATTCCAGATCGACCTGACGCCAACGCTGACCCCGACCGTCGCCGTGCTCCTGAACATCACACCCGACCACCTCGATCGCCACGGCTCGATCGATCACTACGCGGCCGTCAAGGAACGCCTCGTCGAAAACGCCGGTATCGCCGCAATTGCCGTCGATGACCCCTTTTGCATCGATATCCTGAAGCGGCGCATCGGAACCGGCCCCGCGGTGGCTATCAGCGCCGCGCACGTGTTGGCGCCCGGCTACAGCATCAGCGCCAACACAATCGTCTGCGCCAACCGCGAAGCCGTTGCCGTCAAACTTGGCCATCTGAGCGGCATCGCCACCTTGCGTGGCCGGCACAATGCACAGAATGCGTTGGGCGCCGTCGCTGCCGTGCGCGAGTGCCTAACCGTGCTCGGAAAATCTGCCGAACTTGATTGGCAGGCGGCCCTCGAAACGTTTCCCGGCCTGCCGCATCGCATGGAGGAAATCGGCCAACTTGGCAACGTCCTCTTCATCAACGACAGCAAAGCGACGAACGCCGACTCAACGGAGAAAGCGCTGCTCGCCTTCGCCCGCGATGTGTTTTGGATCCTCGGCGGCAAACCGAAAGATGGTGGTATCGAAACGCTGACCCAGTATTTCGGCGGCGTGTCCAAGGCCTACCTGATTGGCGCATCCTCCGCCGAATTCGCAACAACGCTCGAGGGTAGGGTTCCTTTCGAGCGCTGTGAAACACTGACCAGGGCCGTCGCCGCGGCCGCCCGCGATGCGCAGGCGAGCAACGCCTCCGAACCCGTTGTATTGCTATCGCCGGCGTGCGCGAGCTACGACCAATTCAAAAACTTCGAAGTTCGCGGCGATGCGTTTCGCGCTGCCGTCGCCGCACTCCCCGGCATTGCGCTGAGGGCTAAAGCATGAGCTTCAGCCGCGCCGACAAAAGCCGCTTCGCCGAATGGTCGTTCACAATCGATCGCACGCTCCTGACGTCGATGCTCGGGCTAATCGTCATCGGCGTTGTGCTCTCGATCGCGGCCTCTCCCGCCGTCGCGATGAAAAAAGGTTTCGACACTTACTACTTCGTCGAGCGGCACGCGGTCTTCGCGATCATCGCGACCGCGCTCATGTTCACTCTGTCGTTTCTCAAGCCGGCCGAGGTCCGTCGATTAGCGCTGGCTCTGTTGCTGCTCTCGCTCGCAGGCATGGTAGCGGTTCTGATCACCGGCTCTGAACTGAACGGCGCGCAACGCTGGTTATCGATTGCCGGCTATTCGCTCCAGCCGTCGGAATTTGCCAAACCTGCCTTCATCGTCGTCATGGCGTGGCTGTTCGCCGAAGCAGTCGGCCGCCGCGATGTCCCAGCTTGGCCACTGGCGATTGGACTGTGGGCAGTGTTCGCTGGCCTCCTCGCCTCGCAGCCGGATGTCGGCCAGACCGTTCTGATCAGTAGTACCGCGGGCATCATGTATCTGTTAGCCGGCTTGCCGCTGATCGGCGCCTTAGCGCTCGTCGGCGCGGGCGGCGTCGGGTTGTGGCTCGCGTATCAGAATTTCGGCCACGTCCACGCGCGATTGGATCGCTTCTTCAGCCCGTTGCCGTTTGAAAATTTTCAGGTCGACCGCGCTATGCAGTCGTTCGCCGAAGGTGGCTTGCTCGGCCGCGGTCCAGGCGAGGGCACGATCAAATCGGTCCTACCCGACGCCCATACCGATTTCATTTTTGCCGTCGTCGCCGAAGAATATGGCGTGATCGCCTGCTTGGTGCTGCTCGGCATCTATGCCGTCATTGTCATCAAAGCTTTGATCCGCGCCGCCGAGGAACCTGTTGCCGCCGACCGTCTCGCAATCCAAGGTCTGGCGATCGTCTTCGGCCTGCAAGCCCTGATCAACATGGGCGTGAATATTGGCATGCTGCCGCCAAAAGGCATGACCTTGCCCTTCATCTCGGCCGGTGGCTCCTCGATGCTGGCCCTCGCGATCACGGCTGGAATGCTGTTGGCGCTGACCCGCTATCGCCCCGATCCGCAACGGCTTAAGAAGCCTCGGCTGGTCCCGACCCAAGATAGCCTCGACTTAGCCCAGCATACTGCAAGAGGGCAGCCCTCCGCAAAATGACCGAACCTATTTCAGTGATGTTGGCAGCTGGCGGCACCGGCGGCCACTTGTTTCCAGCCTTCGCCCTCGCGGAGGAATTGCGCCATCGCGGCATCGCCGTCGATTTGATCACCGATATGCGTGGCGACCGGTACGGCTCGGGTTTTCCAGCCCGCGACGTTTACAAGGTGCCCGCCGCGACGCTTGCCTCCAGGTCGCCGCTCGACGCCGCCAAAACCGCACTCGCCTTGGCCCGCGGAATTAAAGCCGCGCACTCGATCCTCGGCCGCGTGCGCCCGTCCGTAATTGTCGGCTTCGGCGGCTACCCGACGTTCCCACCGTTGCTCGCCGCTCGCATGCGCGGCATCGCCACTGTCCTGCATGAGCAGAACGCCGTGCTCGGTCGCGCCAACCGAATGCTGGCGAAACGCGTGACCGGCATTGCCGCCTCGTTCGACCACACAAAATATCTGGACGGCGATCTCGCCGCGAAATCTCGCGTAACGGGCAATCCGGTGCGCCAATCCGTAATGGCGGCTGCAACCGAGGCCTATGTTGCGCCCCAACCATCGGACAACGTGCGAATTCTGGTGTTCGGCGGCAGCCAGGGCGCGCGCTATTTTTCGGACGCCGTGCCCCCCGCGCTAGCCAGCCTACCCGACACGATGAAGCGGCGGCTGCGTGTGATCCAGCAGGCGCGCGAAGAAGATATCGATCGTGTCCGCGCATCCTACACGGCCAACGGTATCGCCGCCGACGTCAAGGCGTTCTTCCCCGACCTTCCCAAAGCGATGGCCAAAGCGCATCTCGTCATTGGCCGCGCCGGCGCTTCGACCGTCGCCGAGTTGACGGTCATCGGCCGTCCGTCGATCCTCGTGCCGCTGCCCCATTCGCTCGATAACGACCAACTGAACAACGCCCTGCAACTTGCCGAATCGGGGGGCGGCTGGTGTATTGAGCAAAAGAATCTGACGCCCGAGCATTTCGCTGAAGAGATACAACACCTGATCAACGCCCCAGCCACCCTTGCAGCGGCGGCTGAGGCGGCTAAAAGGGCCGGGCGGCCTGACGCCGTATCCCGCCTCGCCGACTTCGCGCTCGAAGTGGCGGCAACCCACGCATCGACCCACCCGGCGCGCACCGCTTGAACGAAGGCCGGCGCGGCCGCGACGAGGAACCAAATTTCATGCAGATGCCGGCCAACATCGGACCGTTCCATATCATTGGCATCGGCGGCATCGGCATGAGCGCGATTGCCGAGATCTTGACCGCCAAGGGCTACACGGTCCAGGGCTCCGATCAAAAGGAAAGCGCCAACGTCAACCGGCTCCGGGCAAAAGGCATCCGCGTGTTTGTCGGCCACGACGCCGTAAACCTGATCGGCGCGCGCTACGTGGTGATCTCGACCGCCGTCAAACCGTCAAACCCGGAACTCGCCGCCGCCCGCGACAAGGGGCTGACCATCATTCGCCGCGCTGAAATCTTAGCCGAACTGATGCGCCTCTATTCGACGGTGTCGGTCACCGGCACGCACGGCAAAACGACAACCACGTCGCTGCTCTCGCACATCTTCACCGAAGCCGGGCAGGAGCCGACGGTGATTACCGGCGGCATTATCAATGCGTGGGGCTCCAACGCTCGGCTCGGCCAGGGCAAATGGATGATCGTCGAGGCCGACGAGAGTGACGGCACGTTCACGCGCCTGCCAACTGAAATAGGCATCGTGACGAACATCGACCCAGAACATCTCGACTACTTCGGCTCTGTCGAAGCGATGCACCGCGAATATGAGACGTTTCTGAAAAACATTCCGTTCTTCGGTCTCGCGATTGCCTGCATCGATCACCCGGTCGTCCGCGACATGGTCGATCGGCTCGCCCTGCGCGAGGACGGTCGTCGCTTGTTGACCTACGGCACGAGTGCCGATGCCGATCTGGTCCTCGAAAACATTCGCATCGTCGGCAACACGACCCACTTCGACGCTGTCCTGACCGCGCACGTCCGCGGCGGCGCGCGACGTTTGGAAAACTGGGTGGTGCCGATCCCCGGCGCGCACAACGCGTTGAATGCGCTTGCAGCTATTGCAGTCGCGACCGAAGCCGGCATCGAAGATGCAAAAATCCTATCGGCAATGGCCGGCTTCTCGGGCGTCAAGCGGCGCTTCCAATTCACCGGCGAGTGGAACGGCGTGTCGGTCTATGATGATTACGGCCACCACCCGGCAGAAATTTCAGCCGTCCTCGCCGCAGCCCGCGGCGGCGCGACCGGCCGCGTGATCGCCGTCGTCGAACCACATCGCTATACCCGTGTCCGCGATCTGTTCGATGAATTCGCAAACTGCTTCAGCGATGCCGACCACGTGATCGTCGCCCCCCTTTATACGGCCGGCGAAAGCCCGATTGCGGGCATCGATCATCACTCACTCGCCCATGGAATTCGCGCGACCGGGCACCGGTCGGTGGAATCGATCGCGGCCCCAAGTGACCTCGGGCCGGCCATCATTCGCCAGTCGAAGTCTGGTGATAGCGTCGTCTGCC
>JANOCZ010000498.1:0-5164 GCA_031412455.1 Hyphomicrobium sp.
GCGCAGGCGGGCGATGAATTGAGCCAACTCCTCGCGCGTCGAGAGATTGGCGGCCGCGGCGTACAGCGCGATGAAGTCACGACCGGCGGTGGCTGCGACCGGCGCGGCGGCGATCTGATCGAGGCTTGCGGTGCACAGGACATGCGTGTCGCCGAACTAGATAAGGCACGAGCCTTCCGCGTGTTTCGACACAGCGCGCTCGATCGAGACGCGGCGGAGTTCGTTCGGCATTCTTTTGGACGGGCGCATGGGTTTCCTGATGTGATGGCGATTTCGCGCGACCCTAGAGAACGGCCGCTCCCCGTTCAACCTCAAAGCCTAAAAACCGCCGGGCTCATTTGACGCCGGGGGCTGCGGGTCCCTATGGTCTGCTTGTGCCAGCGCAAATATCAACTAAGTCCATGACATGATCGACGGCAGAAGTGAGTTGCAGCAGCTGAACGAGCGTTCGCGCACCATTCTGCGGCAGATTGTGGAAAGCTATCTGGCGACCGGCGACCCGGTCGGCTCGCGCAATTTGGCGCGCGGGTTGCCGATTGCGCTGTCGCCGGCGTCGATCCGCAACGTCATGTCGGATCTCGAGCACCTTGGCCTCATCATCTCGCCGCACACTTCAGCGGGGCGGATGCCGACGCAGCTCGGTCTGCGCATGTTCGTCGACGGATTGCTACAGGTCGGCGATCTCACTCAGGATGAGCGCCGTCAGATCGAAGGGCAATTCGCTTTTCAACGCGAGCGGCCGGTGGATCAACTGCTCGCCGAAGCTGGCGAAATGATTTCGGGGTTGTCGCATTGCGCGGGCGTCGTGCTGGCTGAGAAACAAGTCGCGCGGCTCAAGCACATCGAGTTTGTGCCGCTCGAGCCGGGGCGCGGTCTCGTCGTGCTCGTCGATGAGGATTCCAACGTCGAGAACCGGATCATCGCGTTGCCCGCCGGCCTGCCGCCCTCGGCGTTGCAGGAAGCGTCAAACTACCTCAACACGCACATTCGCGGCCTGACGATCAACGAAGCGCGCGGGGCGATTGAGAAAGCCTTGAAGGATGCGAAAGCCGAGCTCGATACGCTGACGCAAAAGGTCATCACCGCCGGGTTGGCCGAATGGTCGGGAGCAACCGACGAGCGCAAGAGCCTGATTGTGCGCGGTCAGGGAAACCTGCTCAAAGATCTCAGCGCCATCGAAGATCTGGAGCGCATCCGCCAGCTGTTTGACGATTTCGAGTCCAAGCGCGACATCGTGCAATTGCTCGGCGCGTCGGAAAACGCCGAGGGCGTGCGCATCTTCATTGGATCGGAAAACAAACTGTTTTCCATGTCGGGATCGTCGCTGGTCGTCGCGCCGTTTCGCGATCAGACGCGGCGCGTGGTTGGCGTGCTCGGCGTCATCGGCCCGACGCGCCTGAATTACGCCCGCATTATCCCGATGGTAGACTACACGGCTAAACTCGTCAGCCGATTGATTAAATAGCGGCTTCGCTGCGCCATGCGGCGGCGCGACGGCTTGATTTTTGCGCCCTCAGGCGCGATATCGCGCGGCGGTGCGGATGAGGTTCCGCGGATTTTAAAATTTTGAAAACGAGACCCTATGAGCGACGAGAAGAAGCCTGACGACGCATCATCACAGGGTGGGCCGCAGACTCGCGGGCAGACTCATGGCGCGGCTAACGGCAATCAAGAGGACGCGCAAAGTGGGGCGGCCAATGACGACGTTGGCGCAACGCCGCCGATACTTCCAGAGCCGGACATCAGTGCCGGCCAGCTCAAAGACATGATCGCCGCTCTGCAGGCGCAACTGCAGACGCGGGGCGATCAGGTTGCAGACAAGCACGATCAGTTGCTGCGCGCGGTTGCCGAGACGGAAAACCTGCGCCGCCGAATGGAAAAAGAAAAAGAAGAGACGGCGAAGTACGCGATCACAAAGTTCGCCAAAGACATTCTTTCGGTCGGCGACAATTTTCAGCGGGCGATCTCAGCCGTGCCCAAAGATGCCGTCGAGGCTGATCCGGCGCTTAAAACATTGCTCGAAGGCGTCGTGCTGGCCGAGCGTGATTTCCGCGTTGCGCTCGAGCGCCACGGCGTGAAGATCATCGATCCCGCGGGATTGCCGTTCAACCCGCATCATCATCAGGCCGTCATGGAGCAGGAAAATCCGGACGTTGCGAACGGCACCGTGCTGCAAGTGTTTCAGGTCGGCTACCTGATCGACGACCGATGCTTGAGGCCGGCTATGGTCGTCGTGTCACGGGGCGGCGGAAGGCCCGCGAAGCCGTCTGAAATCGATACGCCGTCCGAGGCTGATGACAGCTAGTCTGAGGGTAATCAGTGCATGTACGGCGCACGAGCGTATGAAGCTATTTGACTTTCTGGGGACGATCCGAGAATGACATACTGAGACTGATGCAGGGACGACATTGGCCGCGTTAGGCCGTGGACGGGGCGTTGCACGCCTAAAGCGGGTCCCTATATATCCGCTACACGCGCACTAATAATCCTGGGGACCGGTTCAGGGCTAACTTTTATTCAAGTGCCAGCTGGATGCCAGGAATGGGTCCACCCGGTCTGCCGCAACTTTAGAAGGATTCAAGACTATGGGTAAAGTTATCGGTATCGACCTTGGCACGACGAACTCGTGTGTTGCGGTCATGGACGGCGGCAAGCCGAAAGTTCTCGAAAACGCCGAGGGCGCCAATACCACGCCGTCGATCGTCGCGTTCGCGGCCGACGACGAGCGACTGGTTGGTTTGCCAGCTAAGCGTCAGGGCGTCACCAACCCGACCAACACATTTTACGCCATCAAGCGATTGATTGGCCGCCGCTTCGATGATCCGGATGTACAGAAGGATCTCAAGCTCGCGCCCTACAAAATCGTCAAGGGTCCGACCGGCGATGCTTGGGTCGAGAGCCACGGCAAGCAGTATTCGCCGCAGCAGATTTCCGCTTTCATCCTGCAGAAGATGAAAGAGAGCGCTGAAGCCAAGCTCGGTGAGAAGGTCGATCAGGCGGTCATCACGGTGCCCGCGTACTTCAATGACGCGCAGCGGCAGGCAACCAAGGACGCCGGCCGGATCGCCGGTCTCGAAGTGCTGCGCATCATCAACGAGCCGACGGCAGCCGCACTCGCCTACGGGCTCGATAAGAAAAAAGAAGCGCGCACGATTGCGGTGTACGACCTCGGCGGTGGCACGTTCGACGTGTCGATCCTCGAAATCGGCGACGGCGTGTTCGAAGTCAAATCGACCAATGGCGATACCCATCTTGGCGGCGAAGATTTCGACAATTTGCTTGTCTCGTATCTGGCTGATGAGTTCCGCAAGGAACAGGGTATCGACCTGCGCGGCGACAAGCTCGCGTTGCAACGGCTTAAAGAAGCGGCCGAGAAGGCCAAGATCGAATTGTCGAGTGCGCAGCAGACCGAAGTCAATCTGCCATTCATCACGGCCGATGCTTCTGGGCCAAAACATCTGACGATGAAGATGACGCGCGCCAAGCTCGAGAGTTTGGTCGATGGCCTCATCTCGCGCACCAAAGGTCCGTGCGAAAAGGCATTGAAAGATGCGGGTCTCAAAGCTGCCGAGATCGATGAGGTTGTGCTCGTCGGCGGTATGACGCGCATGCCCAAGGTGCAGGAACTCGTCAAGCAGCTGTTCGGCAAGGAGCCCCACAAGGGCGTCAACCCAGATGAAGTCGTCGCTGTCGGCGCGGCTATTCAGGGTGGCGTGCTCAAGGGCGAAGTCAAGGACGTGTTGCTGCTCGATGTGACGCCATTGTCGCTCGGCATCGAAACGCTGGGCGGTGTGTTCACGCGCCTGATCGATCGCAACACGACGATCCCGACGAAGAAGAGCCAGACGTTCTCGACGGCAGAAGACAGCCAGAGCGCGGTGACGATCCGCGTGTTCCAGGGCGAGCGCGAAATGGCGGCCGACAACAAGATCCTCGGCCAGTTCGATCTCGTCGGTATTCCGCCGGCGCCGCGTGGCGTGCCGCAGGTCGAAGTCACGTTCGACATCGACGCCAACGGCATCGTGCATGTGTCGGCCAAGGACAAGGCGACCAACAAAGAGCAGTCGATCCGCATTCAGGCATCGGGTGGATTGTCTGATGCCGATATCGATCGGATGGTCAAAGAAGCTGAGGCGAACGCGGCCGACGACAAGAAGAAGCGTGAGTTGGTCGAAGCCCGTAACCAGGCCGAGGCGCTCGTGCATGGCACCGAGAAGTCACTGGCGGAAAACGTCGCTATCCCGGCCGTTGCCGCAGTCAAAGGCGAGGTCGAGACTGCCATCGCGTCCGTCAAGGAAGCGATTGGCGGCGAGGACGTCGATGCGCTCCGGGCTGCGACCACGGCTTTGACGCAGGTCGCGATGAAGATCGGCGAAGCGGTCTATACAGCCAAAGGCGGTGCCGGTGGTATGGATGACGGCGGCGACGCAACTGATAAACCCGAGAGCGGCGATGACGTTGTCGATGCCGATTTCGAAGAAGTCAAAGACGACAAGAAGAAGGCCAGCTAGCGCGGCCTGGTAAATAATGTTGGCGCCCCTTGCGGCTTCCTGCTCTAGTTCGAGGCATCAGGAAAACCCGCCAGGGGCGCTAGCATAGCAGCGGGTCTTCAAAGCCGTTCCGCAAAATCGACTTGCGTTTCGATCGCCACGTCACCATCCGTCACCTGTTAGGGCATCTTGGCCGCCACGAGGCCAACCGTTGAGAACAGCGCATCCATGGCCAAGCGCGACTATTATGAAGTTCTCGGCGTTCAACGTAACGCCAGCGACGCCGACCTGAAGTCGGCCTATCGCCGTCTCGCCAAAGATTTTCATCCCGATCGCAACGCCGGCGATAAAGAAGCCGAGCGCAAGTTCAAAGAAATCAGCGAAGCCTATGAAGCGTTGAAGGACGGTCAAAAACGCGCGGCTTACGATCAATTCGGGCACGCGGCGTTTGAAGGCGGCATGGGCGGCCCGCGCGGCGGTCCCGGTGGCTTCGGTCCCGATTTCGCATCATCGATGTCGGACATTTTCGATGACCTGTTCGGCGAGTTCATGGGCGGACGTCGCGGCGGTGGGCAAGGTCCAGGTGGCGGCGGTGCCGGGCGGACCGGGCGCGAGCGTGGCGCGGACCTGCGCTACAATCTTGAAATCACACTCAGCGAAGCGTTCACCGGCAA
>JANOCZ010000499.1:0-2274 GCA_031412455.1 Hyphomicrobium sp.
TTGGGCTTGAGGTCGAGGGGATCGAGGATCCGGGCCGCACGCTTGGTGCGTTCACTGTGGCGCGCGTCGTCGAAGCTAAGAAGCATCCGAACGCGGACAAGCTGCAGGTGTTGCAGGTCGAGATCGCGCGCGGCCAGCCGCTGATGGAAGTGGTGTGCGGGGCGCCTAACGCGCGGGCCGGAATGATCGCGGTGTTCGCGCCGCTTGGCACGTATATTCCGGGCTCAAAGATCACGCTGGAAAAGAAGCCGGTGCGCGGCGTCGTCTCGAACGGCATGATGTGTTCGGCGGGCGAACTCGAACTTACCTCAGACAGCGACGGCATTTTAGATTTACCAGCCGAGTGGGCCGGCAAAGTCGGTGAGCGCTATATTGATGTCGCGGGCCTCGGCGATCCGGTCATCGAAGTCAAGCTGACGCCGAACCGGCCGGACTGCACCGGCGTGCGCGGTATCGCGCGTGATCTGGCGGCGGCGGGTATGGGCACGCTGAAGCCCGAGCCAAAGCTCGGTACGGTTGAAGGCAAGACGGAGTGTCCGATCGACATTCGTTTGGAGTTCACGCCAGAGACGGCGAACGCGTGTCCGGTGTTTGCGGGCCGCGTCGTCAGCGGCGTGAAGAATGGGCCATCGCCCGCGTGGATGCAGGCGCGGTTGAAAGCCGTGGGCCTCAGGCCGATCAACGCGCTCGTCGATGTGACGAACTATATCTCGCTTGATCGCGGACGGCCGCTGCATGTTTATGATGCGGACAAAATCAAGGGTGCGATCCGGGCGCGGCTTGGCAATAAAATCGAGAAGTTCATCGGGCTTGATGGGCGCGAACATACCGTCGATCAAACGATGTGCGTGATTGCCGATGACAGCGGACCGCTTGGCTTTGGCGGCGTGATGGGCGGCGAAGCTTCGGGCTCGACGGAAGCGACAACGAACGTGTTCATCGAGAGCGCGTATTTCGATCCGGTGCGGACGGCGACAACGGGGCGGAAAGCTGGCTTGCAGACGGATGCGCGCTATCGCTTCGAGCGCGGCGTTGATCCAGCGTCAGTGCGGCCGGGCTTGGATCTCGCGACGGATATGATTTTGAAGTTCTGCGGTGGCGCGCCGACGAAGGCCAAAGTTGCGGGGCGCGAGCCGATCGAACCGCGCATCATCGCGTTTGATTTCGCGCGTGTGGGGAAGCTCACCGGCGTGACGATTACTGACGCTGAGATAAAAACGATATTGGAAGCGCTCGGGTGCGTTGTCGAAGGCAAGCCAAATGCGTCGAAAGTCACCGTACCGACGTGGCGGCCGGACATGCACGGGGCGGCTGATCTCGTCGAAGAGGTCGTGCGGATCGCGGGGCTGGAGAAAATTCCAGCGACGCCGTTGCCGAGGTTGCACGGCGTGACGGGCGCGGTGTTGACGGACAAACAAAAGCGCGCGCGGCGGGCACGAAGGTTGCTCGCGTCGCGTGGCTTTGTCGAAGCGGTGACGTGGAGTTTCATCACCAAGGAGCAGGCAACGCATTTCGGCGGCGGGGCGGACGCACTCGATCTCGCCAATCCAATTTCGAGCGAGCTGTCATCGATGCGGCCTGGCCTGTTGCCGGGACTGTTGACGGCCGTGACGCGCAATCGCAATCGCGGGTCGGATGATGTGGCGCTGTTTGAGCTTGGGCAAGCCTACCGCGGCGAGCGAGCCCAGGACCAATACCTCAGCGCGGCGGGCGTGCGCGCGGGAACGGCGAAGTTGCTTGGTGCGGGGCGGCATTGGGACGGGCGCGCCGACGCCGCCGGATTGTTCGACGTCAAAGCGGACGTCGTCGCGGCGCTGGCGGCACTCGGCGTCGATGCCGCAAAGGCGCAGATCACGCGTGATGCTCCGGCGTGGTATCATCCAGGGCGGTCGGCGACGCTGCGGCTTGGGCCCAAAACAGTGCTTGCGTATTTCGGCGACGTGCATCCAGCGACTTTGAAAGCGCTCGATGTCGAGGCGCCGGTCGCGGCGTTTGAAATTTTCCTCGACGCGCTGCCGGCTGAGAGAAAGAAATCGCGGGCGAAGGCGGCGCTGCCGGGGTCTGATCTGCTGCCGGTGCGGCGCGACTTTGCGTTCATCGTGCCGCGCGAGATTGCAGCGGGTGATGTCGTGAAAGCGGCGGCTGGCGCTGATAAGGCGCTCATTCAATCTGTCAACGTGTTCGACGTGTTCGAGGGCGGTAATCTGCAGGCTGAGGGGAAAAAATCTTTGGCGATCGAGGTCACGTTGCAGCCAGCCGGCGAGACGCTGACCG
>JANOCZ010000500.1:0-1726 GCA_031412455.1 Hyphomicrobium sp.
CTCGCCGACAAATTGAACGGCATGGGCATCTGGCATTTCGATCAAATCGCCAAGTGGACGCCGGCAAACGTCGAATGGTTCGAAGCTCAGCTGCCGGGCTTCAAAGGCCGCATCGCGCGCGACAAATGGATCGAGCAGTGCGAGAAGCTCAGCACCGGTTGGCGCCCGGAAGGCAACGTCGGCGAACGGCCGAAGGGCTAGTGGAGCAAGCGAGATGAGTGAGACCGACATCAAGACGACCGAAATGAAAATTGGGCCCCGGCCTGCTGGCAGAATTCGCCAGACCATTTCCAATCAATGGTGGGTGCGCGCGATGCGTTTCATCATCGCCGCCGTGTCCGTCTATCTGCTCTACCACATCGCGCTGCGCTTCGGTGAAGGCCGCATGAACCCGACCGACAGCTGGCTGATCGCGATGGTCGGCACGCTGGGCTTGTCAGCACTCGTCGAAGCGATTTGGCCGGACGGCAATCACGGCCTGCTGCAGTTTTGGTGTCTGACGACACTCGCCGCCGCGGCTCTCGTGTCTTGGGTAGCCGGCGGCGCGCAGTGGCTGGGCATCGCTGGCGCTGCGCTGTTTGCCATCAGCTTCGCGCTGGCCGTCATGTCGTCGGCGAAAGGGCCACGCTCGAATGCTCCATGATCGCGATCGCATTTTCCGCAATCTGTACGGCTTTCACGACGCGGGCCTCAAAGGCGCGCGCCGTCGTGGCGCGTGGGATGGAACGAAGCTCTTGATCGAGCGCGGCCACGATTGGGTCATCGACGAGGTCAAGAAGTCGGGACTGCGTGGTCGTGGCGGTGCAGGCTTTCCGACCGGTCTCAAATGGTCGTTCATGCCCAAGAGCGATCCGCGTCCGAGCTATCTCGTCATCAATGCCGATGAGTCTGAACCCGGCTCCTGCAAGGATCGCGAGATCTTGCGCCACGATCCGCATCTACTGATTGAAGGCGCGTTGATCGCCGCGTTCGCGATGCGCGCACACACCTGTTACATCTACGTGCGCGGCGAATACATCCGCGAGCGCGAAGCCTTGCAGCGCGCGATCGATGAAGCCTATGCCGCTAATCTGATCGGCCGAAACAATGTCCACGGCTGGGACTTTGAACTCTACGTGCATCACGGCGCCGGCGCCTACATTTGCGGCGAAGAAACCGCGATGCTCGAAAGTCTCGAAGGCAAGAAAGGCCAGCCGCGCTTGAAGCCGCCGTTCCCAGCCAACGTCGGTCTGTGGGGCGCACCAACGACGGTCAACAATGTCGAGAGTATCGCCGTCGTGCCCGACATTCTACGCCGTGGTTTCGCGTGGTTCGCGGAATTGGGTTTGCCCAACAACACCGGCACTAAGCTGTTTCAGATCTCAGGCCACGTCGAAAAGCCGTGCGTCGTCGAGGAGGAAATGGGCATCCCGATGCGCGAGCTGATCGAAACGCATTGCGGCGGCGTGACGGGCGGCTGGGATAATTTGCTGGCCGTGATTCCAGGTGGCAGCAGCGTGCGCTGTATTACGGCGGAACAGGCGACCGATGTCACGATGGATTTCGACGCGCTGGGTAAGCTCGGCTCTGGGCTTGGCACGGCGGCCGTGATCGTGATGGACAAATCGACCGACATCATCGCCGCGATCCGCCGCAACGCCTATTTCTATAAGCACGAGAGCTGCGGTCAGTGCACGCCGTGCCGCGAAGGCACCGGCTGGATGTGGCGCGTGCTGGAGCGCATGGA
>JANOCZ010000501.1:0-1941 GCA_031412455.1 Hyphomicrobium sp.
CAGGCCATGCGGAATGATGTGTTACGGCGGCGGGTCAAATCGATGCGGATTGCCGATCTCGCGCGACGCGACGGTGCGGCGCCGCGGCCGGTTGCGGAGTGATCGTCATGGACCTTGGACCCCACGCAGCTTTTATCTGGATTTCGTATGCGGCGGTGACGCTGGTCATCGGCTCGCTCATCGCGTGGCTGTGGCTCGACTCCCGGCGGCAACGCGCGGCGCTGCAGGATCTTGAGGCGCGCGGCATCACGCGGCGTTCGGCCAGCGTGACTGGCAAGGAGAGTTAATATGCCGAACAAGTCTACCGTTTTTCGATTGCTGCCCGTTCTTGTGTTCGGCGTCGTCGCGCTGTTCTTTGGTGTTGCGCTGGTGACCAGCGATCCATCGCGCGTGCCCTCGGTGCTTATCGGCAAACCGGTCCCAGAGACGGTGTTTCCAGCTATCGAGGAGCTGACGGCAGACGGGCGTCCTGTGCCCGGATTCGTCAGTGCCGATTTGGCGCGAGGTAAAGTTTCGATCGTCAATTTTTGGGCGTCGTGGTGCGCACAATGCGTCGAGGAACATCCACTTCTGGATCAGTTGGCACAGTCTTCAGGTGCTGAACTCTATGGTGTCAATCACAAGGATACCGCCATTGCCGCACGCCGGTATCTGGGGCGTTACGGCAATCCTTATTCGGTCGTGGGCGCGGATCAGAATGGGCGCAACGGCATCGACTGGGGTGTCTATGGAATGCCTGAGACGTTCGTCATCAACGGCCGCGGCGAGGTCGTTTACAAGCAGATCGGTCCACTCTCGCCGGAAGTCATCGCAACCAAGATCATGCCGGCGATCGACGCCGCAAAAAAGAATGTTGCGGCGGCAGCCGGTAAGCCTTGATTACGAGAACTAGATCACATGGGCCTAGGTTACAGCGGATAAAAAATTCCGCGCGAGTGGTTGAGTACCGACAGAACCCCTGACTTGATGTCGAAGTAGGTACCGTGCAGGTTGAGGCGGCCCTTCTCCTCGAGGTCCTTGACGAACGGAAACGTGCGCAGGTTCCTGATCGACGTCTTGACGCCTTCCATCTCTAGCGCGTTCTGTTTTTCCTGATGCGATTTCATCTGATGGGAGGCCAGTACCGAAAGGCGGGCCTCGTCCAACATCGACATCCAGCGCGAAATGAATTGAGCTTCGGTCTGAATGGCGCTGTTTTGATCAAGCGCCGCTCTGATGCCGCCGCAGTTTGAATGGCCCATGATGATAAGGTTTTTGACCCGCAAATTTAAAACGGCGAACTCGATGGCGGTGGAAACACCGTGATATTTTCCGCCTGTTTCATAGGGCGGGACGAGGTTCGCGACATTGCGAACGACAAACAGCTCTCCCGGCATGGCGCTGAAAATGGTCTCGGGATCCACGCGGCTATCGCAGCATGAGATGATCATTATATCGGGACTTTGTCCGAAGTCGGCAAGTTCTTCGTAGTGGTCAGCGTTGGGGGCAAAGTGCCGGTGCTTGAAGCGACGAAAACGGTCAACGAGAATCTCGGGAAAGCTGCTCATGGATCTTCTCTGTGAGAAATGGCGTGGTGCAAGATTGCACAGCGGGCGATGGACTTACGTTCAACGTTTGGACGCGGACAAATGATGGGCGCGACTTAGGATAACATAGCCGATAAGGGCCGCCAGCAGAGATCCTGTCAACACGCCGATGCGCAGATCGACGGCGCGGGCGGGGTCTGGAAAAGCCAGATTGCCGATGAACAGGCTCATCGTGAAGCCGATACCGCCAAGTACGGCGACGCCCAACATCTGTGTATGACTGGCGCCCTTAGGCATTTGTGAGACGCCGGCCCGGATTGCAGCAACGGCGAAGCCGTAAATGCCGATAGGTTTACCCACCAGAAGGCCAAGCGCAATGCCGAGCGGCACGGGTGCTGCCAATTGCGATGCCGTC
>JANOCZ010000502.1:0-2887 GCA_031412455.1 Hyphomicrobium sp.
AGCGACGTCGCAGTTTGATCGATCGGCATAATACCCGCGACGACTTCAAAGTCCGCGCCCAACGTTGCCTTGGCCCAGCTCAACACCGGATCCCATTTTGCGGCTTGCAGGCGCGCCAGATCGGCTGGCCCCTCGGCGCGATAGCACAACAGATCGCGCCCGGCGTAGGCAACGATGTCGGCTGCGACGTCGGGCAACGTATCGGCGACGGCGTCGATGGCAGTATTGGCAAAACGCGTGAACGGCATCGAGGCTGGATCGATAAACTCTGTCTGCGCCGCCCATTCGGCAGCGATCGCCTCTGCGCACGTCAGCGTCGGAAGCGCCAGCGCCCGCTTCTTGGGCGTCTTCACGGCGCGGCCGTCGAGCAGGATCTGATAGGGCGCCGTCTGAGACGCGGTCGCCGATTTGTAGAACCGCTTTGGCAGCGGCGCCTTCATCGTGTCGGTGATGATACCTTTAGGTGCGCCCGAATAAGCCTCAGCACGCGCCGGCGTTTCGTCGTTGGACTTCGTCATGACACGAGGCTCAAGCGTTGGAACATCTCGTCGAGTACATCGGGCATCGCCGCGTAAGTGTCGATGATGAAATGCGCGCCGGCTTCATTCAGTTCATCACGGTGATGATAGCCCCACGTGACCCCCAACGCACCGACCCCCGCCGATCGCGCCATGGCGATGTCGTAGCTCGTGTCGCCGATCATGACAGTAACGCCCGGCGACGCGCCCGTCTCGAGCATGGCCCGGTAGATCATTGAGGGATCGGGCTTGGAGGGATGATCGTCGGCGGTCTGGATAGTCGAAAAAACGTCGTGCCACCCCTCGCTGTCGATGAGCCGGTCGACACCCCGGCGCGATTTGCCGGTAGCGATCCCAAGAACGATATCGTCTCGCGCGGCCAGTTGGGCGATTGTCGCTTTGGCACCTGCAAATAAGCCCTCGCTGTCGGCTGGATCGTGGTTGAGTTCGCGAAAGGCCCCCTTGTAGCGCTCGGCCAATTCGCGGCGCGTTTCGTAGTCGACGTCGGGAGCAAGCACGGAAAAGGCCTCCGGCAATGACAAACCGATAACCGATAGCGTCTGAGCCCGCGTCGGCGGCGGCAACCGCAGCGACTGGAACGCGTGGTTCATCGACAAGACGATGCCCGCCTGGCTATCGACGATCGTGCCGTCGCAATCAAAGATGACGAGTTTCATCACTGGGACCGTAAGCGCTTTGTTGCCGGCCAGCCTTTAGCATTGAAGCTGGCCCAGCGCAGCCCTGTGTTCGCGACCGTCATCGTCGCATCAATCTTCTTTGGCACCGAACATTTCGGCATCAAAGCCGAGCGTCGCCCAGGTGCGGCGCATATGATCGGGCAATGGCGCCGTCACGTCGATCTTTCGGCCGGTCTTGGGATGCTCGATGATGAGGCGGCGGGCGTGCAAATGCAGCATCACGTCGATGTTCTCGGCTGGCATGTTCTTGTCGCCGTCATACTTGTTATCGCCCACAATCGGGTGGCCGATCATGTGCATATGCGCGCGCAGCTGATGCTGGCGGCCAGTGACCGGCTTCAGCGAGACCCACGCCGCCTTGCGCGCAACCTGATCGATGACCGAATAATGCGTGGTCGCATGCATGGCGACCGCCTGCTCTCCAGGAAGCGCTTTGCGCACGCGGTCCCCGTCAGGCCCGGCCGCCTTCACCAGGGCGGCTTCAATTTTGCCCTGCGCGGGCTTGGGAACGCCGCTGACCAGCGCCCAGTAGGTCTTGGCAGCCGAACGCGATTGGAACGTCTTGCCGAGTTTACCCGCGGCTTCACGCGTTTTGGCAACCAGCAAGATGCCGGTGGTATCGCGGTCAATACGGTGGACGAGACGCGGACGTTCGCCGCCAAAACGGTCAGCCATACCCTCCAGCATGCCGTCGATATGCTTTTTGGTCCCGGTGCCGCCCTGCACGGCAAGGCCGAATGGCTTGTTCAACACGAGCACTTGGTCATCTTCGTAGATGATCATTTTTTCGATTGTGTCGCGGTCGCCTTTGGAGACTCCCATTGCCGCCTTCAGGCTCGGAACGCCCGCCGCACCCTTTTTCGGTTGCCGGACGACCGCTGGAACGCGAACCTCCATACCAGCGGTCAGCCGATCATTGGCCTGGGCGCGCTTGGAGTCGATGCGGATCTGGCCGGAGCGCAGGAGCTTCTGCAAATAAGTGTAGCCGACATCGGGGAAATGCACGCGGAACCACCGATCGAGACGCATGTCCGCTTCGGTCGCAGCGACCCGGAGGGTCTCGACTTTGGCGGCCGGCACGACCTTGCTATCGGACATGGTGTCCTTTTGGCCAGAGACTGTCATTAGATCACCGTCCGTGCGAGCAACATGCCAGCCACCAGCGCGGCGAAGGCTAAAACGACTGAGCCCACAGTGTAGAAAAAGAATCGCAGGTTCAATCCACCGTCGGTAAAGAGCGTCATCATATCGAGCGAAAACGCCGAAAAGGTTGTAAATCCTCCGAGCACCCCCGCCAAAAGAAAGGCGCGCCATTCCGGCGCCGCACCCAGACGCTCGCCGATTGCGACGACCAAAAAGCCCATGAGCAAACCACCAGCCACGTTGACGGTTATCGTGGCCCACGGAAACACGGGCACCCCGCGTAAGATCTCAGGCCCGGCAAAGGCCCGATAAACGAGAAACCTCAGGCCAGCGCCAATCGCGCCGCCAGCGCAGCATAACATTAACAGTTGCATAAAAACCTTTTCGGCCAAGCCGAACCTATACAGCCCCCGCGACGTTGAAGGAAGCGCGTCACTCTTGACGGGACTTAAGCGCTAGGGAGCACAAAAACGCAGATCAGGCATTTGCCGAAACTTTGTTGGACGTTGTTTGGAAAAAATCAGCCAA
>JANOCZ010000503.1:0-2005 GCA_031412455.1 Hyphomicrobium sp.
GCAAGTGGGCCTCGTCGGCGCGAAGGCGGACCTAACGTATCCAGCGGAATATCTAGGCGCTGGACCCGATACGCTGGCACATATTTTAAGTGGCGAGCACCCATTCGCAGCCATATTCAAAGCTGCAAAAAATCCGCTCGTCATCGTCGGCCAAAGCGCGTTCGCGCGCAACGACGGCTTGGCGGTCGTCTCAGCCGCCGCCCGTATTTTGCTGCAAGCGAGCGCCGGCAAAGATCCAGCCTGGAACGGCTTCAACGTGCTGCACACGGCAGCCGCCCGCGTCGCCGGATTGGATCTGGGCTTCGTCCCGGCCAAGGGCGGACTAGACGCGAGCCGCATCGTCTCCGGCGGCATGGAATTTATCTACCTGCTGGGCGCCGACGAGTGCGACCTGAGTGCGGTTGGCAACGCTTTCGTCGTCTATCAAGGCAGCCATGGCGATCGCGGCACCGAACGCGCCGACGTGATATTCCCCGGCGCGGCCTATACCGAGAAGAGCGCGACCTACGTCAACACCGAAGGCCGCGCACAACAAACCGTCAAGGCCGCCTATCCGCCGGGCGACGCGAAAGAAGATTGGACGATCATCCGCGCCCTGTCGGAGCGCGTCGGCGCGAAATTGCCCTACGACAATCTGGCTGCGCTGCGTGCCGCGATGTATAAGATAGCGCCGCAACTCGCAGCTCTCGACTCGGTTGAAACGCGCAGCGCCGCCGGGCTCGAAACGCTGGCGAAACTTTCCGGCGTGATGTCGTCGCAACCTTTCGATCGGGCAATCGGCGACTTCTATATGACGAACCCGATCGCGCGCGCGTCCGCCGTGATGGCCGGCCTCAGTCAACTGCGGGCCTCAGTCGGCAACAAACTTAGCGCGGCGGAGTAGAGAAAAAAATGCTCGATACGTTCGCGACATTCATGACCGACTACGGCTGGAACATTCTGGCCACCGCGGGGCTGTCGCTGCTGCTTCTGGTCTCGTTGCTCGTGATCATCGCGTTTCTGCTGCTGATGGACCGCAAGGTATGGGCCGCGGTGCAACTGAGGCGCGGCCCCAATGTCGTTGGCCCGTTCGGTTTGCTGCAGTCGTTTGCCGACCTTTTGAAATTCGCGTTGAAGGAGCCGATCATCCCAGCCGGCTCCGACAAGATCGTATTTCTGCTGGCGCCGCTTGCCACTGCGACGTTTGCCTTGGCCACCTGGGCGGTGATCCCGGTCAATGAGAATAGCTGGGGCCGCTGGGTCATTTCCGACATGAATGTCGGCATCCTTTATTTGCTGGCGATCTCCTCACTCGGCGTCTACGGCGTCATCATGGGTGGCTGGGCCTCAAACTCGAAGTACCCGTTCATGGGCGCGCTGCGGTCGGCGGCGCAGATGGTGAGTTACGAAGTCTCGATTGGTTTCGTCATCATTTGCGTGCTGCTCACCGTTGGATCGCTGAACGTCACCGAGGTCGTCCACTCACAGCAGAACGGCATCGGCACGCGGCTAGGCCTTGGAAATTCGCTGCTCGATTGGAATTGGCTGGCACTGTTTCCGATGTTCGTCGTGTTTTTCATCTCGGCCTTGGCGGAAACCAATCGCCCGCCATTCGATTTGCCGGAAGCCGAGTCCGAACTCGTCGCCGGCTTCATGGTCGAGTATTCATCGACACCCTATCTGTTGTTCATGCTCGGCGAGTACGTCGCGATCACGACGATGTGCGCAATGACGACGATCATGTTCCTCGGCGGCTGGCTGCCGCCCGTCGATATCTGGCCGCTGAATGCCGTGCCGGGAATTTTCTGGTTCATTGGTAAGGCGGTTTTCGTATTTTTCATGTTCGCGATGGTCAAGGCCTTCGTGCCGAGGTACCGCTACGATCAACTGATGCGCTTGGGCTGGAAAGTTTTCCTGCCGCTGTCGCTGATCATGGTCGTCGTCACCGCGAGCGTGCTGCATTTTGGAGGGCTCGCCCCATGAAGGGAGGCACCTTGAACATCGCTCGCGGCGTCAAATCGCTGTT
>JANOCZ010000504.1:0-2790 GCA_031412455.1 Hyphomicrobium sp.
ACCAGGCTGCCGGGGTCAGTGGTGGCGAGCACGGTTTTAACTACGCGTTCAACGTCAGTCATTACCGCGCGTCGGCGATACCCGTCACGCCAGTGAGCATCCTGTTGCCTGGAACGCGCGCCTTTGACAACGACTATGAAAATTGGACCGCTTCGACCAAACTCGGGTACGACATTTCACCCGCGCTGACGCTCAATGGCGTCGTGCGCTACACGCAATCGGACCTCGATTTCACCGGCGATGCGTTCGATCTCGGCACATTCACGTCGCGGCCGGAAAACTTCCAGCGGCATCAATCGAACGAACAGCTGTTCACACGCGGCGAGCTCGTATGGGCGGAACCTGGAAGCTCGTTGCAGAGCTTCTTTGGGGTCAACTACAGCGACACGGCGGTTGATATCGTCAATCCATTCCTGGCGGCGGATTCGACGACGAGTGACGGCGACCGGTTGAAATTCGATTGGCGAACGATCGCGACGCTTGGTCGGAGCACTACGGTGATTGCCGGCGCCGATCATCAAAACGAAAGATTGGCGACTGACGGCGCGAGAGCCGAAGAGGCCAATACGGGGGGCTACGTGCAACTGCAAGCGGAGCCGGTGCGCAATTTGTTTGTCGCCGCCAATCTTCGCCGTGACGAAAACGAGAGTTTCGGCGGTGTCACGACGTGGCGGATCGCGCCGTCATATTTGATTGATGCGACGGGAACGACGCTGAAAGCCAGCTACGGCACGGCATTCAAGGCGCCGTCGCTCGTCGATCGCTTCGTCGATTTTCCGTCATTCGCATTCTTCGCAAACCGCAACCTGCAGCCTGAGGAAAGCACCGGTTTCGATGCCGGTTTTGAGCAGCAGGTGTTGGATGGTAAACTGCGATTTGGCGCGACGTATTTCCACAACGACATCACCAATCTGATCGAGTTCGTCTCGGACCCCGTGACGTTCTCATCGACGGTCGTGAATATCGGGCAGGCGCGAACGTCGGGCGTCGAGGTTTTCACGACGGTCGATCTGACGGCAAACCTGCGCGTCAGGGCCGATTACACGTTCACCGATGCCGTCAATGAAGTCACCGGCGAGCAGCTCGCGCGGCGTCCGCGGCACAAGTTTGGCGCCTCGCTTGGCTGGACGCCGATCGATCCGCTGTTGGTGACGCTCAGCGTGCTCTATACGGGTGAAAGCGGTGACTTCGATCGCGTTGCGTTCGCGCCATCGACGTTGCCGTCGTATACCGTCGTCAACGTTGCGGCCGATTATAAGCTCAACGACACAGCGACGTTGTTCGGCCGGATCGACAACCTGTTCGATGAGCAATACCAGGTTCCCGATGGTTTCGATGCGACCGGGATTGGCGCGTTCACGGGCGTCAGGTTCAAGTATTAGGAGTCCTGTTTGGTGGCGGCGTCCGCGCAATCGAAGCTGCAAATTTGCTGGCGGGTGCGGGCGCTCGGCGCTATGGCGATCGGTTGCGCGTTCTATGCGACGGCTGGCTATGCGGCAGAGAAGCCGCAGCGGATCGTGTCGCTCAACATGTGCACCGATCAGCTGCTTGTCGATCTCGTCGCGCCTGAACGGATTGCCGGGGTCAGTTTTCTGGCGACCGACAAAACGATGTCGGGAGAGGCCGCGCGGCTCGAGCGGTTTCGCCGGGTGCGAGGCACGGCAGAAGAAGTGCTCGCCCTTAATCCCGACCTGGTGATTGCCGGCGAATATACAACTGGGGCGACGGTCGATTTGATGCGCCGGCTCGAGCGCCGCGTACTCGTGGTGCCGCTTGCCAGTGATTTTGACGGGATGCGGGCGACGCTGCGGCAGCTCGCGCAAGCGGTGGGTGAGACCGAGCGCGGCGAGGACGTCATTCGCCAATTCGACGAGCGTTTGCGGGCGGCGCGGTCGCTGGTGTCGTCGCAGCCAACCGCAATCGCGTATCAGGTCGGCAGTTACGTCTCGGGTGCGGACAGCTTGCTCGATGCGGCGCTTCGGGCGGCTGGGTATCGCAACCTCGCGCGCGAGGCGCGCCTTGGGGCCGGCGGGCGGATGCCGCTGGAAGACCTCGTCGCGTCGCCGCCCGACCTGCTTATTCTGGCGAATGCCGCGGACGATTTTAAAACCGTGCTCGCCGATAATTTGCGGCATCCGGCTTTGATCGATGTCATGCGGCGACGGCCGAGCGTGCATTTGCCGATGCCCTATTGGATGTGTGCGACGCCGAAGATCGCGGAGGCGGTGGAAATTCTGGCAGCGATGAAAACGTCGGGCTTTGCAGCTGCGGACAATCGCTGGATGCCCCGGCCATGATCGGATCATTTTCGTTTGCAGCGCCGATGCGGGTGGTCGTCGCGACCGCTGGAATTGCCGTCGTGGCTTTCGTTCTGTCGCTCGGCGTCGGTCCTGACGGGTGGGGACTGCCTGGCGATGCACAAGCGGCGCGCTTAGTCTTTGCTGAAATTCGCGTGCCGCGCGCTGTGCTTGGATTTTTGATCGGCGCGGCGTTGGGATTATCGGGGGCAGCGCTGCAGGGGTATTTGCGCAATCCGCTGGCTGAGCCGGGCTTGCTTGGAATTTCGGGCGGCGCGGCGCTGGGTGCGGTGACCGCGATTCACTCTGGTTTGGCGGCGCGATTTGCGCTGGCGTTGCCGCTCAGCGGCTTGGCCGGTGCGGCTTTGGCGACGCTGGCGATGGTGGCATTGGCCGGTGCAACCGGTTCGACGACGACGCTGATTTTGGCTGGCGTTGCGGTCTCAAGCGTGGCGGGAGCTTTGACATCGCTGGCGCTTAATCTGTCGCCCAA
>JANOCZ010000505.1:0-4971 GCA_031412455.1 Hyphomicrobium sp.
ACGTCGCTGACGAGCGATCTTGAATCGCAAAAGACGATGTCGGCTGAAGCGCTGACGAAGGTCGATATTCTGAACCAGCAGTTGCTGGCGTTGCGGCAGCAGATTGCCGCGCTCAACGAAACGCTCGGCGCATCGGAGAAGAAGGCCGAGGAAGGCGACAAGACGATCAAGGATCTGGGCACGCGGCTCAACGCGGCGCTGGCGCGCGAGGTTCAAGAGTTGCAGCGCTACCGCTCGGATTTCTTCGGGCGGCTGCGTGAATTGTTGAAGGATCGAAAGGATATCCGCGTCGTCGGCGACCGGTTCGTGTTCGAGTCAGAAGTGCTATTTGCTTCGGGGGCGGCTGCGCTGACGCCGGAGGGGATCGCCGCAATGGATCAGCTGGCGACGGCCATCGCTGGGCTCGAGGGCGAAATTCCCAAAGAGATCGACTGGGCGTTGCAGGTCGATGGGCATACCGATCCGCGGCCCATCGCCAGTTCGCAGTTCCCATCCAACTGGGAGTTATCGACCGCGCGCGCGTCGTCGGTCGTCAAGTACATGATCTCGCGCGGGGTACCCGCAAACCGCTTAGTCGCTGCTGGTTACGGCGAGTTCCGGCCGATCGAAGGCGGCACGTCGGAAGAGGCGAACCAAAAAAATCGCCGGATCGAACTCAAGCTGACGAACCGGTAGACTTGCATGTCCGCCTACGACTTCAGTCCGGGATACGGCTGCGTCTGCAGAAACTTGGCGAGGTGGACCGCGTTCGACACCAGCATGCGGGTCGCCTGCACCGTCTTGTCGTATGGCTGCTTCAAATCCTTATAGTCGACAGACGCCATCGCTTGCCCGACCCAATAGGTTCCAGCCGCCGCGGCAATCGTGAAACCCACATCATTGAGTGCTTGGAAAATTTCAGCGTGGCAGTGATGCGCGCCGTCTTCATTGCCCACGATTGCCACGACCGCGACCTTGCCGAAGGACGGTGTGCGTTGGCGATCATCGGTCTCGCCGAGAAATGCATCCATGCGTTCCAGCACACGCTTGGCGACACTGCTGGGTTGGCCAAGCCAGATCGGCGCGCCGAGAACGAAGAGGTCGGCTGAGACGATCTTGTCTCGAAGGCCTGGCCAATCATCGCCTTCACCTTCGTTGGATGTGACGCCCGGCTTGATGTTTAGATCGACGACGCGGACGATCTCGCCAGTGACATCGTGCTTGGCGAGTTCGGCCATTACCTCGCTGAGCAACTTATCAGTTGACGACTCGGCTGGTCCGCCTTTCAGCGTACAGTTCAAGGCGATTGCTGTGAGGGCCATGCTGCTTCCCGGGTCCGGAATTGGGTTTATATTATCCCGACAACACTGCACCCCCAGATGCGTTCCTCTCAGCCGCCTTTCGAACGGCTGCATGATGCTTGCGCAAAATGGCGCTCCAGTTCGATCAGGCGTTGCTTGCGCCACAGGCCGCCGGCATAGCCGGTGAGCGCGCCGTCAGCGCCGATTACGCGGTGGCAGGGAACGATGATCGCAAGGCTGTTGGCGCCGATCGCGCGCGCAACCGCGCGCACTGCCGTTGGCCGCCCGATGGCACGAGCCACGTCGCTGTATGTTTGTGTTGCGCCCGGAGAGATCGTGCGCAGGGCCGCCCACACCGATTTGTAGAACGGGCTGCCGTCGAGCGTCAGTGGCGTTTGAAACGTGGCGCTTCGTCCGGCGAAATACTCCGCCAGTTCAGTTGCTACCTGCTGGCTGATGGGTGTCCGGCCGATGCCGAGGCTGCCCTTGGCGCGGTCCCGCAGCTGACGTAATTCCGCGGGCAGCGCCTTGCGGTCGACGAACTCAAGAAGGTGCAGGCTTTCGTCGTCGGAGACGACGATCATCTGGCCGATGGGCGTCTCCAACCAATCGGCCTTCATCAGTTCGTCGCCGGTAAAGCTCGACGGCGCTTGGCCCAGCACTTGCGCGAAAGCCGACCGGAAGCCGCTGCCCGACTCGAAGCCTGCGTTCACCTGTGCATCGATCACGCGGCCACCGGTCACGAGCGTTTCAAATCCCTCGCCTATGCGGGAAAGGCGCGCCATCTCGAGAAACGTCATACCGAATTGCCGCTTGAAATTGCGGCGCACTGTCGATGGATCGAAGCCCAGCGCGATCAAGCGCTCCTCACTCATGTTGCGATCGTCATCATTGCCAAGGGTGTCGAGCAACGTTTGAACGGCTGGGATCAAAGCCGCCTTTGCGTCCATCGGATGGCAGCGCTTGCACGGGCGGAAGCCCGCTTCTAGGCACGCCGCGGTGCTTTCGAAGAACCGGCAGTTGGTGCGCTTGGGCTTGCGCGACGAGCAGGTCAAGCGGCAAAATATACCAGTCGTCGTGACGCCGACGAACGCGAGGCCGTCATAGCGCGGATCACGCGCGAGGAGCGCGGCGTAGAGAATGTCATCGCTTGGTCGTTCAGCTTGCATGCCACTCATCTAAGCGCTGGCGCGAACGCGTGCGCCGGAAATCGGGCGTCGAATTCATCTCCCGGCTGGCGCCGTTGATTGAGCGACTGCTTACTCGGCGGCTTCGCGGGCAAATTGGAGTTCGGCGAGGCGCGCGTAGTTCCCGCCCTTGCGGACGAGTTCGGCGTGAGTGCCGCTCTCGACGATGCGGCCGTCGTCGATGACTAGAATGCGGTCGGCTTTCTGAACGGTCGCCAACCGATGAGCGATGACCAGGGTCGTGCGATTTCGCATCAGGCCTTCGAGGGCACGCTGGACGGCGCCTTCGTTTTCGGCGTCAAGCGCGCTGGTTGCTTCATCGAGCAGCAGAATTGGCGCGTCCTTTAAAATGGCGCGGGCAATCGCGATACGCTGGCGCTGGCCACCTGACAGGGTGATGCCACGCTCGCCGAGTTTGGTGTCGTAGCCATCTGGCAGCGCGCGGATGAAGTCGTCGGCTTGGGCGGCAATGGCTGCGCGTTTCACGTCGGACGGTGTCGCGCCTGGCGTGCCGTAGCAAATGTTCTGCGTGACGGTGTCGGCAAACAGCGCGACGTCTTGCGGGACGAGCGCCATGCGGCGGCGGACGGTATCGAGATCGGCTTCGGCAACGTTGATGCCGTCGATCCGGACGGTGCCCGACTGCGGATCGTAGAAGCGCAGCAGCAGGCTCAGGATCGTGCTCTTGCCCGCGCCCGATGCGCCGACGAGGGCCACCGTCTCGCCCTTGGCGACGCGGAAGCTGACGCCTTCGATGGCTTGGATGTCATCACGATTGGGGTAGGAGAACGACACGTTGTCAAATTCGATTGTGCCCAGTGGCGGCGACGGCATTGCAACTGGATGGTCGGGAGAGCGAATGACAGGCACGGTCGCCAGCATTTCGGTCAGCCGTTCGGTCGCGCCGGCCGCTTGGCTCATTTCGCCCCAGACCTCGGACAATTCAGCCAAGGCGCCGGCTGCGAACAACGCGTAAAGCACGAACTGACCAAGGCGGCCGCCGGTCATGTCGCCGGCGATCACAGACGAGGCGCCGTACCATAAGACTCCGGTGACGCTAGTGACGACAAGGAAGACGGCGACGCCGGTCAAGGCCGAGCGGGCCATGAGGCGAGCGCGGGCGGCTTCGAACGACGTCTCGACAGCACGACCGAACTTTTCCGAGACCGTCTGTTCGTTGACGTAGGCCTGCATGGTGCGATGCGCGGACAAGTTTTCCGCTGCATAGGCCGAGGCTTCGCCGAGCGTGTCTTGAGCGTGGCGCGATAGTTTACTGACGGAGCGGCCATAGCCGACCAGCGGCAACACAATCAGCGGGATCAGCACCAAGACCATCGCCGACAGTTCGAGACTGGTGACGAACATCATGATCAGCGCGCCCAGCAACATAATTACATTGCGTGCGGCTTGCGACAGCGTCGTGCCGGCGACGGCTTTGATCTGCGTCGTGTCAGCGGTGAGCCGGCTCATCATTTCGCCGGAGTGGTTCTGGTCAAAGAACGCTGGGTCGAGGCGTGCGAGGTGGGCAAACGTTTTGGCGCGCAAGTCGGCAACGACGCGTTCGCCCAACCAATTTACGCAATAGATGCGGGCCGGACTGGCCAAGGCAATGACGACGCCGATGCCGATCAGCGTCAGGAAGTAGCTGTTGATCATGCTCGCGTCGCTGGCACCGAAGCCATTGTCGATCATGCGGCGGACAGCCATCGGCACAGCCAGCATGGCCATGGCTGAGACGACCATTGCGACCGCAGCTGCGGCGAGCATGCCTTTGTATTTCAAAATAAGCGGCTTTAGCGTGAGCAACGGACGCAGCGAGCGGCGCTTTTTATCGCCCTGGGCGTCTGCCGCCGCTTCTATTGCTGCCGCGTTCATCGCCGGCGGCCGCGCGGGATCAGCTCCACTTGAACTCGTGGCCGGCGTCAGCGTCGTCGCGGATACGGGCGCGCCCATGGCTTGTATCGTCTGATCGGTCATCGCTCTCACGTCACGTTGAATGCGGTCGTTAGGCATTCGGTCGGGGAAAATTTGTGGTTTAGACATGCGTTACGCTCTGCTCACAGACACCCTTGATTGGGCTTGACCAGCCCATCGTTTAGCCCGCAATACGGGCTGGACCATGCCCGAGCGGTCCACCGTTCTCAAGAAGTTTGGTTGTCCGAGCCACTTTGGCGGCAATGGGCCGCTTTCCCCCCGCTTTGCGGCCTACATGCCCAGGCTTGTGCCAGATGGGCTTCTCAGCTAGACACACGTCAAATCACGACGTTGCGGCAACTCAAGACGTTGTACGTTCGGCGCGGGCTACCAAGCTTTGCCGACGATACGGCAATTTCGTTAAATCCAAACACACAGCTAACTGTAACAGGCGCTCCGATGAGAAAAGACGACATCCACCCGGATTACCACCAAATCAAGGTGGTCATGACCGACGGCTCCGAGTTTGTGACGTATTCGACGTACGGCAAAGAAGGCGACTCGCTGTCTCTGGACATCGACCCAAATAC
>JANOCZ010000506.1:0-4811 GCA_031412455.1 Hyphomicrobium sp.
AGCGTCGCGGATCTCGACCCAGGTCATGCGTTCGGTTTCGACTTCGGGCGGGGGAGCGGTTGCGCTGTCGGCGACTGCGGCTTGAGCCAGAAAAGCGAGAAGCGCCGTGGCTCGCCCGGCGATTTTCAGTAACTCGAGAGAGCGCACGGTTCCTCCTGCAGTCCGATTCGCCGTCACATCGTAGCAGTTGGCGGTTGCAGCGGGCATGGTTGCGCGGCTATTTGCGGCCATGAAATTCGCTCGTCCCTTGATTCCCGGCCGGCTCGTCCAGCGTTACAAGCGGTTCCTTTGCGATGTCGTATTGCCTAGTGGCGACGCGATAACCGCGTCGTGCCCGAACACGGGGTCGATGCTTGGGCTGACAGCACCGGGAGCGACGGTCTGGCTGTCAGAGAACGATAGCGCGACGCGAAAGTACCGGCACACCTGGGAACTGATCGAAAACGATTTGGGCAACGGTCCGACTCTGGTCGGTATTAATAGCGGGCACCCGAACGCCATTGTCGCTGAGGCCATTACCGCTGGACGTATCAAAAGTCTGACGGGGTTTGCGACACTGCGGCGGGAGGTCAAATATGGCGTCAACAGCCGTATCGACATTCTGTTAGAAAACGGCTCGGGCGGCCGCGTTTGCTATGTCGAGGTCAAGAACGTGCACCTGATGCGCCAGCCGGGTCTGGCCGAATTCCCCGACAGTCCGACGGAGCGCGGCGTCAAGCATCTCGTAGAATTGAGCCGGATGGTCGCTGAGGGGCATCGCGCCGTCATGGTTTATTTGGTGCAGCGCGCGGATGCTGGGCAATTCGCCATCGCTGAAGATATCGACCCGCTCTATGCTGCGGCATTCACTGCCGCAAAGGCCGCCGGGGTCGAAATGCTGGCATTCAATTGCCAGATGTCGCCCCAAGACATTGTCCTTGACCGGGAAATCGACATCAGACGCTAGAACCGCGATTGCCCCCGCCTCCCCTTCGCGGATGGGACACGGTTTTGTGAGCGGTCTTCAGGAGCTGAGTGAAACGACCGGGATCGACCAAGCGTACAATATGACAAGCGCGCCACAGCGGTGCTTGACGGTGCGCCGTCGAACCCTATTTGAGGAATGCCATGTTTTCCCGTCGCGATTACTCCCGCCGTGATCTTGCCAAGCTCGGTTTCGGCGTGGTCGGCGTATTAGCATTATCCAGATATCAAACGGGGGCCGCGGAAAACTCCCCGGAAAGGTTTACCGTTATGAAAAGCGAGGAGGAATGGAAAAAGCAGCTCTCGGCAGAGCAGTTCAATGTTTTGCGCAAGCATGGCACTGAGCGGGCCGGCAGTTCGCCCCTCGATAAGGTTTATACGCCGGGCATCTATGAATGCGCCGGCTGTGATCTGCCCGTGTACAATTCGGAAACAAAATTCGATAGCGGCACCGGGTGGCCCAGTTTTTACAAACCGATCGATAATGCGATTGGGACGTCGATAGATAAAAGCTTTTTCTCGACGCGCACGGAGGTTCACTGCAGCCGCTGTGGCGGCCATTTGGGGCATGTGTTCGAGGATGGACCGAAACCGACCGGGCTGCGTTACTGCATGAACGGCGTCGCGCTCAAGTTTGTGCCAAAAGCCTAGCGCAATCGATTTTTCTCGTAATCCTCTCCCGCCCCCCCTCGGTGGGAGAGTCGATGTGAGGGCGATCCTCCCCCGTGTCAGCCCTCACAAACCTCCTCCCTCCGCGGCAACGCGGAGGGAGGTCTTTAAACTTAGCAATTGGAGAGTTTGATGCTGCGGCGGTCAGTTATTCTATCGGCCATTTTGATGGTCGCGGCCGCATCTGCGGCATCGGCAGCCCCACAAGTCGCGACGTTTGCGGCCGGTTGCTATTGGTGTGTCGAGAGCGATTTCGACAAGATCCGCGGCGTTACCGATACCACGCCGGGCTTTATGGGCGGTGATACGCCCAATCCCACCTACGAGCAGGTCAGTGCCGGCACAACGGGACACACTGAAGTCGTCAATATCACATTCGACCCCGCCGTCGTTACGTACAAACAGTTGCTCGATCACTTCTGGGTAAATGTCGATCCGCTCGATAAGGGCGGACAATTCTGCGATCGTGGTTCGCAATACCGGCCAGGTATTTTTTACCGCGATGACGAGCAGAAAAAAGCCGCCGAAGAGAGCAAGTCGGCGATCGAGAAGAGCGGACAGTTGAAAGAGCCGATCGTCATCGAGATCACGCAGGCGTCAGCGTTCACGGCTGCGCCCGATCCCGATTATTACAAGAACAATCCGATCCGCTATAAATTCTATCGTGCCGGCTGCGGTCGCGATGCGCGTTTGAAGCAGCTATGGGGCGACAAGGCTGGGCAATGATCTCGAATTGACGACAGCAAGATTTCCCGCTTCATAGCTGCGCGCCCCAATGGCGTGGTCAGCGGTCGTTCGGAGATATCATGAGCCTGTTTGCAATCCGCGTTTCACCAGTCCTAGTTATCTCGGCAACGGCCCTCCTTGGTCTCGCCGCTGCTGCGTCCTCTGCCCAAGCGAAGCAGGTTTGCGGCTGGTATGCGATCATCTTCTGCTCCAGCGATGAGGCCAAAGCTATCGAAGTCGTCAATAAGGGCTGGGGCGCGATTCTGGAGACCAATAAGTACACTGGCCTGAAACGCGGTTTGTATTGTGTTGCGAGTGGCCCACAGCCGAGAGCCAGCGCCATGCGCGATCGCAAAGCTGCCATTGCGCAGGGCTCGCCATCGACGTCGTATATCAAGCGCGCCTGCACCGACGCCAAAAACGTCGGGGACTAGGCGGTTGCCGGGACGGCTTACGCTGGGGCAGGATCTGCAGGTTGCAGGTTCTGCGACGGACGCACGGGTGCCTGATGGGGTTGCGGCCGATTAAGGCGCGCGACGAGCGCATACGAAATCAGCATCAGCAAGAACCAGGCGCCCAATTTGCCGACGCCGATCATATGCCAAGCGGCCTTTTGGCTTGGATAGACCCAGGCTGCAGTGAATGTGCCGATGTTCTCCGCAAACCAGATGAATACAGCCACGAGCGCCTGGGCGAGCAGCAGCGGCATCCGACGGTCTTGTTTCCAGACCCTAAAATAGATCCAACACCGCGCGAACAGCCAAGCATTGGCCAGAAACAACAGCGGGCGGATGTCCCACACGAAGTGGTGCGCGAAGAAGTTCACGTAGACCGCGGCTGCTAGCAGGGTCAGCATCCACATCGGCGGATGCCGTTCGAAGCGAAAGTCGAACAAGCGCCACGCGCGCGCGATATATGAACCTACTGCTGCGTACATAAAGCCGGTGAAAAGCGGCACGCCACCGACGCGCAGGACGCTCGGCTCGGGATAGATCCAGGATCCGGCCGACGTCTTGAAGATTTCCATCGCGGTGCCGACGACGTGGAAAATAAAGATGACTTTGGCTTCTTCCCAGGTCTCAAGCTTTGACACCAGCATGACGGCCTGGATCGCAATCGCGGCAAGCACCAGAAAATCATAGCGCGCCAGCGGTGCCGCCCGCGGATAATACAGGTGCGTTGCGATCAGCAATCCAAGCATCAGGGCGCCGAATAAGCACGCCCACGCCTGCTTAATACCGAAGCGTACGAACTCGTAGGCGAATTGCGCTGAGCGGCCAGAGCGTTCTGCTTGGTCCCCTAGCCGGCGCTCGGCTACAATAAAACGTGCCAGTATAGGCCAACGGCTGGCGGCGCTCGGAGGCGGCGTTGGAAGGGTTCTTTGCATGGAGTTCTCAACGGCTGCCTTAGCGCGAGGCAATTGCTATCGACCAGCATTGCGGCGTTCATTTAACCGCCACCGGATCGCAATCGGCGGCGGCTTCGTGCTAAGCTCCTGGCCGTGACGCTTCGACAATCAGGTAGGCAAATGGACGGCGCCGAGCTTCATCCGACCCCGCATATGACTGCTGATCAATTCCTGGACTGGGATGGCGGCGGACATCTGGGCAAACTTGAACTGGTTAACGGGGAGGTGCGGGCGATGTCGCCGGCGAGCGGAACCCACGCGCTCATCCAGGCAAATTTGGCCGGCCTCATATGGAATCACATTCGCGAGAAAAAACTTCCCTGCCGCGTCGGGACCGAAGCGCCGGTGCAGCCGCAATTGCACGCCAACGACAACGTGCGTGCGCCCGACCTCGCGGTCACGTGCCTGCCGTCAACGGACACGAAAATTTTTCCGCCACCGGCGCTGATCATCGAAGTGCTGTCGCCCAGCAATCTCAAGGATACCTGGAACAGCATTTACGCGATGGCAACGATACCGGCACTGGCCGAGATCGTGGTTGTTGATAGTGAATCGATAAAGGTCGAAGTGTTCCAGCGCGGCGCCGATGGGACATGGCCGAGCGCCGGCAAGCCTTATATGTCCGGCAGTGTTCGGCTGGAAAGCATCAGTGCCGACCTGCCAATCGGTGAAATTTATGCGGGCACCCGGTTCGCGTAATCGAGCGTTGCGATCAGTCGCTGGACACTCCAACTCGGTCCTGACGAGCGCGACGAACCGCTTTGTCGCAGTTGAGCCCCTAGCCGCTTGCCTCGGCGGCCAAAAAATCGCTACACAAACAGGGTCGGCCCAAACGGTATAAGGCACCATGTCAACGATCCCAGATTTTACGAAAATCGCGCTTGATGCCCCGGTCCGCGGCGCATCTCCCAGGGCAGCTGACGGGCACGTTTGGGAAACGCCCGAAGGCATTCCGGTCAAGCCTGTTTACACGGGCGCGGATACCGCCGGGCTCGATTTTCTGGATACGTTGCCGGGGATCGCGCCGTATGTCCGGGGGCCTTAC
>JANOCZ010000507.1:0-2252 GCA_031412455.1 Hyphomicrobium sp.
GCTCGATGACGCGCTCGTCGATGCTTTCGAAGCGGCCAGCGAGCATCACGCAGCCCGGTCCCTCCGCGAGCTGATGCGCAAGCGCCTGGTTCAGCGGCACGCCGCGCGGCGTCAGATAAATCAGCGGCGCATCGGGATTGACTGCGCGCGCATGATCGAGCGCCGCGCCCAGCACGTCGGCGCGCAAGACCATTCCAGCCCCGCCACCCGTTGGGGACTCATCCACCTGGCGATGCCGCCCGATCCCAAAATCACGAATCTGGATTGTCTCGAGCGACCAGATTTTTGCAGCCAGCGCCTGCCCCGCCAGCGAGACGCCGAGCGGCCCCGGAAACATCTCCGGAAACAGCGTGAGGATCGTCGCCCGCCACGCCGGCCTCGTCTCATCGCGCGTTGGAAAATGCGGCATGGCGCTTACATCTTTCGTCATCCTCGAGCCCGTGAGCCAACTTGCGATCGGGCTCGGGGATCCAGCATCAGGAGTGCCGAAGGCTCACTAAATTTCGTGATAGGAGTCTCACGCTGGATCCCCGGCCTTCGACACGCCAACGAGGCGTGCTTGGCCGAGGATGACGCTCACACACCCTCGACGATCGTAATATCGATGTGCCCCGCACCCTGCCGTAACACCTTCGCCGCCGCATACTCGGGCGACGTCGCATAGCCGTGCGCGTGCTCATAGCTGGGAAACTCGAGCACGACGTTGCGCACCGTGCCGTTACCCTCGATGATCTCCGACTTGCCGCCGCGCACGATTGGCTTTCCCTCGAACTTGTCGAGCGCAATCTTCGATTTCGCCACATACTCCGCCCACTTCTGGGTGTCGGTGACAGTCGCGTGGGCAATAACATATCCTTTGGGCATGGGGCTCTCTCAGATTGGAATTCGCCCAGAGCCATACTCCGCCGACCGCCCGAAGTGCAACTGCGGCGCGGCCTGAAATCTACCGGTTGAGAAACGGCGTCATGCTGCCGTGGTCGCCGATGGCGGGCGAAACCGTCTTCGCGGCCGGTGCGACGGCGGGCGAAACGCTCTGCGAAAAGCCGAGCATCGACGCCGCCCCCCACGCGGCACTTCCGTCACCGTTGCGCGTCTTGATCCCGTCGGCGACGAGCGGCACATTGGCCACAGCCAGCTTCTTGGCCGACTTGGGCGAGATCGGCGCACGCAACTTGCCGATCACCGCCGGGCACGCATCAGCCGGACCGTCCAACTTCGCCAGCGGATTGACGACGTAACGCTTTCCGCACGCACCGATGCGCGGCGGCTGCCGCGTCACCGCGAAATCGTCAAACGCCTCTTTGAGCGGCGCCCAGCTCGCATAAGCCGCGTGCCCGGCATGGCTCGTCATCGCCAGCGGAGTCATGCGGAATGGAAAAATGTGCACCGGGATCGTCTCGACGCCGGCATCGAACGCCTCGCGCGCGAACGCGTAGATTTCCTCCATCAAGTCGTCGGTCATCGCGAAACAGCCAACGCTCGCGCACTTGCCATGCACCATGATGAAATTGCCGGTCCGCCCGAGCGCGCGATCGAGCGCATTGGGATAGCCGACGTTGAGCGCGAGATGGAATTTGCTGTCGGGCTTGAGACTATCGGGACCGAGCGAATAGAAACCCTCTGGCGCCATCAGGTCGCCAAGCTTTTCTTTCGGCCCGAGCGATCCCGACCACGTACAGATCGGAAATGTTTTGACATGCAGATAGCGGCCATTGTCGCGCGCCATCCACACTTCGAGTTCGGAGCTTTCTTTGAAGATGCGGATATAAACCGGCGCGCCCTTGGCGATCGTTTTTCGGTCGAGTGCTGTTAAGGTTTCCAGAGGCAAAGGCTTAACGGCAGCCGCGTCGTCGGCCATCGCGAGGTCGGCCCCAGAGATCGCGCCAATCGCCCACAGAAGGCCGCAGACGGCGATTCCCGCCCAGCCGCTACCCATGCCATACCGCATACAAAACCCCGTCCTCATCCAGCCAAAATCTCCCGGCTGAAATCGTCGCCCACTACTGTCCCAGTGCTGTCCCACTACTGTCCAAGTAATCTTAACGACACGTAAACGCTGAACGTGGGCCGGGCGTGGTCACGATGCGGCAATGTCGTGGCGCGGGACCGTGAAATTATCCCCGCGCGATATGCTCGAGCACCAATTCCGCCGCGCGCCGGGGATCGGCTGCCGCCGTGATCGGCCGGCCGACGACGAGATGATTGGCACCGGCGCGGATCGCGTCCTCCGGCGTCGTGATGCGCTGCTGATC
>JANOCZ010000508.1:0-6837 GCA_031412455.1 Hyphomicrobium sp.
CATCGTCCCTCACCTGAACGGGCAACAGCTCGTCGTCGATAATCGCTCTGGAGCGGGCGGGACGCTCGACGCAGCGGGCTGAGCCGGAGTGTGTGGCACGGCGTGTACCGGCGCGTGAACCGGCGCCTTCGCAACGGACGGTGATGGCGCTGAGACAGGTGTCGCTGTGGGCGGTGCTGCGACGGGTGATTCAGTCAGCGACGGCGCAGCTTGTTTGCGCACGACTGTGACGCTGGCCTCGGACTCATCGCCAGCCGGGTGATGGCGAACGTCAGCACCTGGATGAAGGGCAGCCTCGCGGCTCGCGTGAGAGGTGCCATCGGCGAGTTCCATGTCGGCGTCACCGCCGAGCAGCCAGATCATCAATGCCGAAAACACGATAAAACACGCTATGGCAACGCCAATTTCCATATCCGTCACGTCGTCGTACTCCACCTAGACCCACACCGCGGCGACAAAGTTGAGGAATTGCCGCCGTCCGTCAACACCCCCTTTTGCACAAGACTATGACGTAACCGGGTGAAAGGGGTGTCGGCTCTGAGTATACTATCCCCGCACCGATTGCTTCAATTGATCATCGGCATGAAGGAAGGCTTCGACCTCGGGCGAGGGCGCGGGACTGTCCGCCGAAATTCCGATCGCCAGCATCAACTCGGCGATCGGCACGAAGCTTCGAGTGGTGCGGTTATACAACCCGCCCTTGAAAAGCGCCCGGGACGCAATTTGCCCGTCGCGCGGGCCGCCGTCGATCACGAAGGTCTGCTCCATAACGACCAGAGTTTCGTCCCAGCAGATGAGCCGCGTCTCGAGGCGTATCCTCTGCATGAGACGAAGCTCCCGCCGGAATCGGATCGTGATCGCGCTGGCAATCGGCGTCCACTTGTTACGCCACACCTCTCGCCACAGGCCCGAGCGAAGCAGAATGTCGGTCCGTCCAAGATCCATCAAAGTGAGATAGCGGCCGTTGTTCATATGCAGCGACAGATCGAGGTCGTGCGGCCAGACCTTGAACGTCAAGATCGACACGTCGGCAGGCAAGCTCAGCCATGGCCTCCGAGCTGCGCTGATCAGTAGCCAGAGCAATCGCAGCCAGAGGTTCATGCGAACTGAACTTTGTTCGGAATGATGCTGTCGGTAGTCATGCCGAGGTTGCCCAAAAGTAAGGCTGTGAAGCCGCAATTGTTTTCGGTACTGATGTAGTCAGCGCGATCACCGCTCATTGCGTCATGCGGACTTGAGTTTCTACTTTAGAATTGTACGTCGCAGGTCCTTTCATGTCAGCGCCACCAAATGGCACACTCGTTATCGTGACCGGCGCTTCGGGATTCATCGCCAAATATATCATTGCTGAACTCTTGAACCGCGGTTTCACCGTGCGCGGCACATTGCGCAGCCTCGATAAAGAAGTCGCCGTGCGCCAAGCTGTCGAACGTGCTGGCGCCGACGCGACGCGGTTGACCTTCGCGTTGGCCGACGTCTTGCGCGATGACGGCTGGGACGATCTGATGCGGCGCGCAATCTATGTGATCCATACCGCCTCGCCCTTTCCAATTCAGCAACCTAAAAATCCTGATGACGTTATTAAGCCGGCCGTCGAGGGCACATTACGCGTGATGCTGGCCGCGCATCGCAATGCGGTGAAGCGCATCGTCTTAACGTCATCCATTGTCGCCGTTATGTATGGCGGCAAAGGCAAGCGCGAGCACGTTTTCACCGAAGACGATTTCACCGACGAAACGAACCCCAGCCTGACAGCCTACGTCAGATCCAAAACGCTGGCTGAAAAAGCCGCGTGGCTGTTCGTCAAAACAAAAGTTGGCACACCCGAGTTGAGCGTCGTCAATCCGGGCCTCGTTCAGGGGCCAGCCCTCGATGATGATTTGTCGACGTCGCACGAACTGTTTCGCCGGATGGCGCAAGGCAAATATCCAGCCGCCCCTAAAATCAGTTTCCCGGTGTGCGATGTCCGCGATGTCGCCGTAGCGCACGTTGAAGCGATGCTGCGTCCGGCCGCCGCCAACCAGCGCTTTATTGTGGCCAATGGAGAAGTGCGCCTGTTCGACCTCGGCCAGCGGTTGGCGGACGTCTGCCCGGATCTGGCGAACAAAGCACCTAGGTATGAACTGCCTGACCTTGCAGTTCGCGCTTTGGCTCTGTTCGACAAACGCCTGCGCACGATTGTGCCCGAGCTGGGCCGCGAACGTGTTTGGTCAAACGCCAGGACGCGCGACGTCCTGGGCTTGACGTTTCGCTGTCCCAACGAAGCGATCGTCGCCTCGGCACGGTCATTGCGCGAGCTTAAGTTGATCTGACCAAGCCACCCAGCTACTAAGCAGCCAAACGAACGGCCCTACTTAATGGCGAGGCGTCTTGATGCTCGACTATCGAAAAATTGCTTTCACGGTTGCCGCTGTGGCAGCCAGCCTCTACGTGGCCGCGGGCAACCCGATCATGCTCACAGGTGGCGGCACGGCCCCGGCTGGCGCGCAAGAAAAAGTCCCGCCGCCAACCCGTGAGATGGCTCAGTACTCGTTCGCCCCGATCGTCAAGAAAGCCGCCCCCGCCGTCGTCAACGTCTATGTCCGCTCGCGCGTCCAAACCTTTAACTCGCCGTTTGCCGACGATCCTTGGTTCCGCCGCTTCTTTGGCCAGAATTTCGGCGAGCCGTCCGAACGGGTTATGAGTTCGCTCGGCTCCGGCGTGATCGTCAATGCGTCGGGGCTCGTCGTCACCAACACGCACGTCATTCGCGGCCGCGGAGAAACCGAAGTCCGCGTCGCCTTGTCAGATAGCCGCGAGTTCGACGCCAAGGTCATCGCCCAGGACGACAAGTCGGACATCGCCGTTCTCAAGATCGAAGGTGGCGACAACACATTCCCGACGCTCGAATTCGAAGACTCCGACAAACTCGAAGTCGGCGATCTGGTGCTGGCCATAGGCAACCCATTCGGCGTCGGCCAAACGGTCACGAGCGGCATCGTCTCGGCGTTGTCGCGCTCGCAAGTGAGCCAGTCCGATCAGCAGGTCTTCATCCAGACCGACGCCGCGATCAATCCGGGCAACTCGGGTGGCGCATTGGTCGATATGTCGGGCCGCCTCGTCGGCATCAACACGATGATTTTTTCCAAAACTGGCGGCTCGGTCGGCATCGGCTTTGCTATCCCGTCGAACCTGCTCAAGATCTATGCCGAAAGCGCCGCCTCTGGCCGCAAGGTCGAGCGCCCGTGGCTTGGCGCTAAGCTCGAAGCCGTGACGCGTGAATATGCAGAAGGTCTCGGCCTATCGCGCATTACCGGCGCAGTCGTGACGCGCGTCTCGGACAAGGGCCCGGCCGCGACGGCAGGCCTCGAACCCGGCGACGTGATCACCGCCGTCGATGGTGTCGAAATCACCGACGCGCGCAGCGTGTTCTACCGGCTAACGACCAAGGGCGTCGGCCAAACCGCTAAGCTGTCTGTGCTTCGCAAAGGCAAGCCGGTCGAAGTCGCGATTGCGCTGTCCGGCGCACCGCAAGCTGGCAAGGATGACGTCAAAAACCTATCCGGCAATCATCCCTTAGAAGGCGCACGCGTCTCCAACATCGTCGGCGCGGTCGCCGATGAACTCAACCTCGATCAGACGGGCGGCGTCGTCGTCCTATCGGTTCGCAGTGGCTCGGCGGCGCAGATCTTAGGCTTCAGGCCGGGTGATATCATCGTGGCAGTGAACGGCGCCGACATTCAAGACGTGGCCGGCGCCGAAGCAGCGCTGGCTAAACGCCAGCGGCTCTGGCAGGTATCCGTCAAGCGCGGCGAGCGCGTGCTGCAGATGCAGGTGCCGGGTTGACCGGGACCGGCGGTCGCCCGTTTACCTCGTCGGATGGATTGCAGTCGACAAGCTGACACAATCTGGTCCTTGTGTACTGCTGCCTAAGGGGGCATGCAGACTTATAAATCGTGGAGACTTCGATGTCGGATAATCGCGGCGTGCTGGTGGTTGGCTCAGAGGCGATCCTGACCGGCGACGTCAAGAACGCGCGCCAAGTCGAAGTCTATGGCACCGTCGATGGCGGCGTGTCCGCTGGCGACGTCACGGTTCGCGAAGGCGGCCAGCTGATCGGCACCGTGCGCTCCGAAACATCAACCGTCGAAGGCGTGCTCAAAGGCGATGTCCGCATCCAGCAGCTGATAACGATCAGATCGACCGGCTCGGTCACGGGCACGGTCAAGTACGGACGCTTGGCGATGGACGAGGGCGCCGAGCTGGCGGCGAGCGTTAGAAATGTCCCGCCGTCGATCGCCGGTGATCTGGATTTGAGCGTCAACCGCGGCCGCTCGGTGCGCATCACGCCAGCCGACCTGACCGCGATCGATCCCGATGATGCAGCCGACGATCTGACGTTCAGCGTGTCTGACGTTAACGGCGGAATGGTCACTCAGTCGGGCGCACCAGCTTTGCCCGCGCAAACTTTTACCCAAGCTGATCTGCTTGCCGGGCGCGTCCACTTCGCCCACGACGGCAGCGACGGCGCCCAGGCAAGTTTCAACGTTATCGTCACCGATCACGACGGCGCGACGTCCGGCCGCCCGCAAACCGTCCGCGTCGCCATTCGCGGGTAAGTATGTTCCGGTCGCCATGAAAATCGCGACCTTCAACATCAACAACGTCAACCGCCGCTTTGCCAATCTGGCCAACTGGCTCGCAACAGCCAAGCCCGACGTCGTGTGCCTGCAGGAACTGAAATCCGAACACGACAAATTTCCGGCAACCGCCCTGCGCGACCTCGGCTATGAGGCGATCTGGAAAGGCCAGAAAACTTGGAACGGCGTCGCCATCCTCGCGCGCGGTGCAAAGCCGGTACTGACCGCCGATGCGCTCCCCGGCGACCCGCGCGACAAACAGAGCCGCTACCTCGAAGCCGCCGTCGATGGAGTCCTGATCGCCTGCATCTATTTGCCCAACGGCAATCCGCAACCCGGCCCGAAATTCGATTACAAACTTGCCTGGTTTGATCGCTTGATTGCGCGTGCAGCCGAACTTCACAAAGCCAAAATCCCAGCCGTGCTCGCCGGTGATTTCAACGTTGTGCCGACCGACGCCGATATTTATCCAACCCGCTCGTGGGACAACGACGCGTTGCTGCAGCCCGATAGCCGCGCCGCGTTCGAGCGGCTCTTGGCGCAGGGCTGGACCGACGCAATCCGCAAACGCCACCCGCGCGAAGCCATGTTTACGTTCTGGCACTACCAGCGCAATCGCTGGCCGCGTGATGCTGGACTGCGGCTCGACTTCCTGCTGCTGAGCCCCAAATGCGCCCGTCAACTGCGCGATGCTGGCGTCGATCGCTGGGTTCGCGGCGAACCTGACGCTAGCGATCACGCGCCCGTCTGGATTAGGCTGAAACGCTGAACACGACATCGAGATTGCAATCCTTGACGCCGCGATCCTTGAAGCCGCAATCCTTGAAGTTCGGCGACCACCCCCTATAACCGCGGCATGACAAATCTTTTCGAAGCGGCGGGACTGGAGCAAGGTGCGCCGCGTCCGCTCGCCGATCGCCTGCGTCCGCAAAAACTCATCGACGTTGTGGGCCAGGATCACATTGTTGGACCTGACGGCACGCTGACGCGGATGCTGAAATCGGGCCGCGTGCCGAGCTTGATCCTGTGGGGCCCGCCGGGCTCTGGCAAGACGACGATTGCCCGTCTCCTCGCTGGCGAAAGCAAGCTGGCCTTCGAGCAGATGTCGGCGATCTTTTCCGGTGTCGCTGAATTGCGCAAAGCTTTCGAGCGCGCCCGCATGCTGCGCGAACAGGGTCGCGGCACGCTGCTGTTCATCGATGAAATTCATCGCTTCAATCGCAGCCAGCAGGACAGCTTTCTCCCCTACATGGAGGACGGCACGATCACGCTCGTCGGCGCGACGACGGAAAATCCCTCGTTCGAGCTGAATGCCGCGTTGCTGTCGCGCGCCAACGTATTGACCTTGAACCGCCACGACGATGTAGCGCTCGATGCGATCCTCGCCCGCGCCGAACACGAAGTCGGCCGCAAGCTCCCGCTCGATGCGGACGCGCGCGAGGGCTTGAAGGGCATGGCCGATGGCGACGGCCGCACCATGATCAACCTCGCCGAAGATGTGTTCTCAGCCGTTGCCGAAAACGCCAAACCGCTCGGCCGCGAAGCGCTCGTCAAACTCGTGCAGCGCCGCGCACCGCTTTACGACAAGTCGCGCGAGGGTCATTACAACTTGATCTCAGCGCTGCACAAAAGCGTGCGCGGCTCTGATCCTGACGCTGCGCTCTATTATTTCTGCCGTATGCTCGACGGCGGCGAGGACCGCCTATTCCTGGCTCGCCGTCTCGTCCGGATGGCCGTCGAGGACATCGGCCTTGCGGACCCCCAGGCGCTCGTCGTCTGCAACGCCGCCAAGGACGCCTATGATTTTCTGGGGTCGCCCGAAGGCGAGCTGGCGCTGGCCGAGGCCGTGATCTACTTGGCCACCGCACCCAAATCGAACGCCAACTACGTCGCCTTCAAAGCGGCGATGCGCGCTGCCAAGGAATTCGGCTCACTGGCACCACCCAAATCAATCCTGAACGCGCCGACAAAATTGATGGAGGATGAGGGCTACGGCTCCGACTACCTCTATGATCACGATCAGCCTGACGCTTTTTCCGGGCAAAACTATTTTCCCGACGACTTCAAGCGCCGCCCCCAATACTACGATCCGCCCGAACGCGGCTTTGAGCGCGAGATCAAGAAACGGCTCGATTATTGGGCAAAACTCCGCCGCGAACGCGGCAAGTCCTGACTACCAGTTATACTCCGCACCAACGCGTTCGTTAGCGTACGGAAT
>JANOCZ010000509.1:0-2823 GCA_031412455.1 Hyphomicrobium sp.
TTCGGCGGCAACTTCGTCAACAGCGTGACGATGAGAATCGATAATCCCGTCATCTACGAATATTCAGCTGAAGATCTGCGCGAAATCCGCGCTGAACTCATGAAGCGGCCGGCATGTGCGGCAGAGGTGAAAAATTCCCGCTATCGGATTCGTAATCACAACGGCGCCACGGCGGGGTTGTTTCAGAACCAACGCTTCGCGCTCGGCACGATCAGCTATGAGATCGATTTCAACAAAGACAATCCGAAGGCCCTCAGCGCCGATGTGCAGGCGACGATCACCAAGAAATTCCAGGCGAAGTTTGCGCTGACGCATCTCAAAGCATCGCAGAGCAGCCTGTCAGGCGATAACATGCTGATCGGCGTCTACCCGATTTGGCGCAATTTGTGGGACTGAGGTCGCGGTTCAGCGGTCGCCACGCAGCTCGCCACGAGCCGCCGCTTTGGCGCGGGCAAAAAAGCCTGTGGGGTTTGTTCCGTTCGGCGCGGCTTCGGCTGGAGAGATAAAGCCGGTGCTCCACCGCTTAGTGGCCGGCGATGGCGTCGTCATCAGCGGTTGCCGTACGGCGGGTTGGTCCATACCGTCGCCGCCGCCTGCGGTCGTCAGCATTTTGATGCGGAGTTCTTTCAGCTTCCACGCAAAGCCGGTCAGTTCGAGCTTGCCCAAGTAGATGCGGTTCTCGTCGTGCTTGTCGGCCATGTCCATTTCAAACGTCGTGAATGACGTAAATTCGGCTCGCTTGACGCGGGCCCACGCGCGCCTCACGCGCTCGGTGATCGGCAACGTCTTGGCTTCGTCTTCGAGCCCTGTGTAGTCGCGATAGGTTTTGCGCATCGAGAACAGCAGCGGCAGGCCTTCGGGCGTAATGTAACTGTCGATGGCGCGATCGACGGCGCCTTGGCCCCAATAGGCTTTAAGGCGCTGCCATAAACCGGGTTTAGGTGCCGTTGCTGCTTCCTCCAGCGGCAAGTTGAGGGCGAGGCGGCTCAGCGTCGGCTTCAACGTTTCGCGGACGTTTGGCCAGTCGATGACCTGCTGTAAATAAGCCGCGTCGCCATTGCGGGCGGCCTCGCGGATCGACCAAGCCGTGACAAACGGGGAGGCGACATAAGCTAAGATCACAGCGAACAGGAAAAAGACTTTTAAGAGCAAATGCTTCATTAAAGTGAGGCCTCCGGCGCTATGCGCAGCCTGAATCTAACCAATGTTCAACTACGAGATATTGGCCAAGATCTGTCCAATTGGGGACGGATGCGGCGTTTTGTGAGTACCCGGCGGGGAAACAGATCTCCGGGCCCCAAGGCAATGGTGGCCCATTGAAGACTGGGTGGGCTCGTCCGCTCGTCACTCAGCATCTAAGGGCGTGACGCTGGTGTCCTGGGGATTGGCGGTTGCGGAACAGATGTTTTTCAGGGCTTGCCAATCGCCGGCGCCAAGCGCGGGGGTCGATGCGTAGGGCGCTTGGTCGCGAACGAGTTTCTGGCGCTCGGGGGTTGGCGGGTGAGAGCGGAGCATGTCGAACTGCCGCAATGCCTTTGACGTGGCGTTCTCGTCTTCCATTTCGGCCACGCGTTGGAAAAAGTCGCTGAGGCCTTGGGTCGAGATTTTCGCGTTCTGCAGCAGACGCAAGGCTTGCAGGTCGGCCTCGTGTTCGGCGACGCGCGTATAGCCGAGCTGGGCGATCAACAGGCCCATATTGGCAAACGTGCCACCCGATCCGCCCATCATCAATTCGACGGCGGCGGCAAGGCCGATGGCGCGGATGATGCCTGTTTCGGGATGAAGTTCGATGCCGTGGCCCATTTCGTGGGCGAGCACACCGGCGACTTCGTCGGCACTTTCGGCTTTATCGATCAATCCCTTTGTCATCACGATCTGGCCGCCGGGAACGGCGAAAGCATTGAGAAGCGACCAGTCATAGACGGAAATCTTCGCTGGAGAATCGCTGCCAGCTGCTTGCGAAAGGCGCGCATTCAATTTTGCCAACGCGGCTACGCCATCGGGCGAGACGCACAGGCGTTGGCCTTCGGTCATCGATTGCATCGCCTGCTGGCCGAGACGCGTGCGCCAAGTTTCGGGCAAGACGCCGGCGATCGAGCGGATAGGACTCCAGCCGGCTGCGTAGATCAGGGCAATGAGAGCAACAAGGGCCGTCATGCCCAACAGCCACGGGCGCGCGTTGCGCCAACGTTCAGCGTGGGCCGTCAGGTGGGCGGCGTATTGGCGAAGCTCGCGGGCGAATTGGGCATCGGGCACGAACAGCGAAGCACCGGGCAGGGCCGACGACGTCAGCAGCACATCGACGGCGTGGGTGCGGACCGGCTCGCCAGCTTTCAGTGAATCATAAGGCCAGAGGAGACGCTCGCCCGTGCCGGCGGTGATTATCTCGACGCCTGCGGCGCCAAGCACAACTTCAGCGTCGCGCGCTAGCGCCGAGCGGCCGTCGCTGAAGCGGGCATACGTCATGGTGTGTCCTGTTTAAACTTTCGACATTTCAGAACGCATCGATGTCGAAGACTTGAGCCAAACCTTCGCCGCGACGCGGTCCGGCGTTCTGGTTCTGCATAATCTTACTCAGATCGAGAGGGCCGTCGAGTTTCAAGCGCGACAGGAAATAGCGGGCGGACCGGAATTGCGCAAATGTGGAAGTCAGCGTCGTCAAGATAATGATTGGCGGCAGGACGAAAAGCAGCGGCGCGAGGGCGGCAAACATTTGCGGTTGCGGGGTAATCGCAGCGGACGGAGCCGCGAAGGCTTTGATCAGGAGACCGCCGATGGTCAGCGCGAGAAACAAACCGGCAAGCGAAAGCATCCAAGTCGATA
>JANOCZ010000510.1:0-3019 GCA_031412455.1 Hyphomicrobium sp.
ACCCGAAGCTGTTCCTGCGCCGCCGGCCGCCGCGTATCGAGTGACGCCATCAAAACTTTTTTGCGCTCGCGGTTGGTGAGCCGGTACGCGATTTTGGCCGACGTCGTCGTCTTGCCCGAGCCCTGCAATCCGACCATCAGAATCCCGACGGGCGGGGCTGCATGAAGGTCGATAGTTGACGCCTCGGAGCCGAGCATCGCCACGAGTTCGTCGTTGACGATTTTGACGACCATCTGCCCCGGCGTGACCGAGCGCAAAACTTCCGCGCCGATGGCTTTGGCTTTGACCTTGTCGGTGAAATCGCGAACCACATCGAGCGCCACGTCCGCTTCGAGCAAAGCGCGCCGCACTTCGCGCATGGCATCGCCGACGTCAGCCTCCGACAGCGCCCCGCGCCGCGTCAGCTTGTCGAGAACGCCCGATAATCTCTCTTGCAGCGATTGAAACATGCGACCTTACTTTTTCGGCTGCGTCACCGAACAATCCGCTTTTATGTCGTCATCCCCGCGAAGGCGGGAACCCGTCCAACGATCTGCCAACCAGGCTTGCTGGCCTGGATAGATCCCCGCCTTCGCGGGGATGACGGTGTCGAGCCAAACAGTTTTGCACCCGAGAGCGCCACGCGCTGTCGGATGTTGACCCTCCTGCCTCCCGATTAAACTCTGGCGAGTCGCCTCATGTGCAGGACGGCGGCTCTGAACTCAGGGCCGTCTGGATGCCGTGGCTATGCGGGAAAGGGTCCGGGAAGTCAAGTTAACCGAGACTTTAGGCTCCCCTTCGCCCGCAAGACCTTCGCCCAAGACCGCGCTAGCTTGAACACGCGGCGCTGATAGGCTCGTTCCTCGGGCGTCAGGCAAATGCAGCCGTAGCAGTAACACGGCCGGGCGCGCGCAAAGGCCATCCGGAATAAAACGGCATTTGGGCGCGAATGAAGGCTCGGCTGGCGAGTGGTATCGCTCATGCGCACACGCTAGTTCTGCGCAGGCGTCAATCGCAACAGATTTCCGTTCGTGTCGTCCGTCAATACGTAAACGGCGCCGTCAGGCCCGACCCGCACGTCGCGGATGCGATCACCGCGATCGCTGAGCAGATGCTCGACACCAACCACTTTCTCGCCGTCCATGATCAGCCGTTCGAGGCCCTGCCCCGCGAGCCCGCCCGCCAGAATATTTCCCTTCCAGTCTTTGAACAGCTCGCCCGTGTAGAATGCGAGGCCCGATGTGCCGATTGACGGGTTCCAGTAATAGATCGGCTGCTCGAGTCCTTCCTCTGTCCTCTCACCCTTCCCGATCGGTGAGCCGTCGTAATTCGTCCCCCATGATATGATCGGCCAGCCGTAATTTTTGCCGGCGCGCGGAATGTGGAGCTCATCGCCACCCGCCGCCATGTGCTCGCTCACCCACAACTCTCCAGTCTGCGGATTGATCGCCGCGCCTTGCATATTGCGATGACCGTAGCTCCAAATCTCAGGCCGCGCGCCGGCCTTGCCGATAAATGGATTATCCTTGGCCGGCGTCCCGTCCGTATTGATGCGGATGACCTTGCCGATACCCGTGCCGAGATCTTGCGAACTCTCGCTCTGCGTGCCGCGATCGCCGGTCGTGATGAACAGCGTGCCGTCCTTGGCCCAAACCAGCCGCGACCCAAAATGAGTGCGTCCGGGAAACGCTGGCTGCTGCCGAAAGATAACCGCTGTGCCGGTGATCGCGCCGCGACCCGCCGCGTCGATATTCAAACGAGCAGTCGCGACCGCGGTGGCGTTCGTCGACCCATCGCGCGGCTCGGAATATGAGAAATAAATGAGCCCCGACGTTGCATAGTCCGGCGCCAAAAGAACGTCGAGAAGCCCGGCTTGACCGCCTTGCACGACTTTGGGCAGCCCTTTGATCGGCTCGCCCAACGTGCCATCTTTGTTGACGACCCGCATCTGTCCCGGCCGCTCCGTGACGAGCATTCGGCCATCGGGCAAAAACTGCATGCCCCACGGATTGGCTAATCCTTTGGCGACGACCTCGACCTTGATGGCAGTGGCGGGCGCGTCCGGCGCGTTGGTCTGTTTCGCGGATACCGCACCCGCAACCGAACTCAGCCCCAAACCCAGTATTGAAGCGGCCGCTAAGCGTCGTTGTAATCGCATGTAAATCTCCGGTAACAAAAAAGACCGTCGCGACAAAGCCTTGGATTGCTGAGCGCTCGGTTTGTAATTCGGCGTCGAGTTGGCATATATGAGGCCATGACCGCGACCGCCACTCTCCCCTTCGTAAAAATGAACGGCCTCGGCAATGAGATCGTCATTATTGATCTGCGCGCGACCTCAAAAACACTGACCGCAGCCGAGGTCACAGGTATCGCAGCCGGTACGTCCACGCACTTCGATCAGATGATGGTCCTGCATCGTTCAAAGACGCCAGATACCGACGCTTTCGTGCGAATATACAACGTCGATGGCTCGCAAACCGGCGCCTGCGGCAATGGCATGCGCTGCGTCGGCTGGTTTTTAATGAAGGCGACAGGCCGATCCTCATTTAAGGTCGAAACGTCGGCCGGCATCCTCGACATCTCGGTGCGGGATCGATCGTCAATCACGGTCGATATGGGCGAGCCGCGCTTTGGCTGGCAGGATATTCCGCTAGCCGAAGAGTTCCGCGATACGCGCGGCATTGAGCTTCAAATCGGCCCGATCGACAACCCGGTCTTGCACTCGCCGTCCGCCGTGAATGTGGGCAATCCCCACGCGATCTTCTGGGTCGACGATGTCGAAGCCTATGATCTGGGCCGCCTCGGCCCAATGCTTGAAAACCACCCCGTATTTCCCGAACGCGCTAACATTTCGCTGGCCCACGTGACAGCCCCGGACGCGCTCACTTTGCGCACCTGGGAGCGCGGCACAGGCCTGACCAAAGCTTGTGGATCGGCGGCCTGCGCGGCGACGGTATCTGCAGCGCGCAAGAAGTTGACCGGCCGCGACGTCACCGTGACGCTGCCCGGCGGCAAGCTCGCGGTCACCTGGACGCCGCAA
>JANOCZ010000511.1:0-2945 GCA_031412455.1 Hyphomicrobium sp.
GCCAAACATTCCCCGCGCGCATCTATCGCGAAATGAAAACGGCGCGCATACTCCGCGCATCGGCTCTGAAAGAGCAGCATCCGGGGCGCTGGATGGTGTGTGAGCAGAGACTTCGACGGCACCGCTTCGACGCAAAGTCGCGTGCCTAGGAACAACCGCCGTCCGCGAAGGGGTGAGATGCCCTTCGTGAGGAGCAGCCCTCTGGTGAAAGTGGCGCGCGGGGACGTTCGACAACCGAAGTTACGGACCGGCTCCGAGGACGCATTCTTACTTCACTTCCAACGCGGCCTCGCGGCCGGTCCGTCTTTATTGTTTTGCAAACGGCGACTCCCGTAACCGGGAGCCAGCCGCCGTTTGCGGTTGCGCTTGGCGGCCGGCTCACGCGACTCCTTAGAAGTCCCTTTAGGGAAAGGAGAGTCGCCAAGCGCCAAACAAAAAGCTAAGCACCAAACCTCAAGTAAACAGCCAGCTCGAGACACCACCGCGCCGCGCCAAATCGGCGAGATCAGCGTCAAAGCCCGCAAACATCAGATGCGACGCATCACGATCGAACCACGGTGCGCCAACCTTGGCATCACGATAAGGCCGCAGCAGTTTCGTCCACGCAATCTGATCGAACACGCGTTCGCAGTTGCCCATGGCCGGCAAACGCTTCAACGCCTGCTGGCTGGCCATCCACGTATACGACGCCTGCCAGACTTCCGTCGATGCAGCCATGTTGTGGCGCGACTTGAGTTGATTGATCGCGAGCACGCCAGCTTCGCGTTGATGCGGGCCAATCTCGAGCGTCGCCACGCGCGTGCCGTTGCGCTTGACCGAAAACAACCGGCACTTGTCGCGCACAATGCGCTCGCCGTATTGATCAGCGCAATTCTGCATCGCGTGCGCCTCGGCCAGAATGTCGGGATGATTGAGCAGCGGCTCGAACGTGTAGCCAAGCGCCTGACCAGACTTCAGCCACGCATCGCCAACGATGCCGGGAGACAATTGCAACACGAGGCGCAACCGGTTGAACCAGCTTTTGGCCGCGCACAACGCCGTGTCGAACGCGATCTCGGGCCGCCACGGCACAACGATGAGTTTATGTCCTTCGGCTTCGGGTTGCCCAGAGAACCACGCATAGGCCGCCACGACGGCGATCAGTTTCTCGGCATCCGCGTGATCTGCAAAGACCGTTTGGCCCGCAAGCCAGATCGCAAAATCATCATGACACGCGGCTTGCGCAAAAAGGACGCTCGTGAGCCAGAAGGCGCTCTCCCGCGTCGTCTGCGGCAAGCGGCTCGCAATGCGTCGCCCGAACGCTTCGGACTTCGGCAGATCCTCGGGCAACGTCTCGAAAGCTTCGGGCGGCAAACGGCGCAACCACATCGGGAGATCGAGTGCCCGGGCGACGAACTTCAATTGCGCGCCGTCCTCAATCAGCGACGTCGCTTGCAGCCTGGCTGTCACGGGTCCGCGTCGCGCGGCCAAGGCGTAGAGAATGCCGGGATAGACCGTCGCCAAATCGGCGTAGCGCGGCGACGAGCGCACGAGCCGTCGGACTTCGCGGCGCACCTGTGCTGGAAATCGTTGTACCGCGCCTTCGACATCGACGGACCCCGAAAACGCCGAGATTCTCTGCGCCGCCCCACGTTCGACGTCCAACGCCTTGATCGCATCACTCATACGCTAACGTCCGCTACTCCACCCGCCGTCCACTCATCCCCACCACTGACGCTAACCTCGTCGAGTAATGCGGCAGTGATGCGACGGAGCATCGGCCAAAGCGTGAATTAGGCATCACTATCGAGACGCCATTATCGAGACGGATGCCGCAAGCGATTGAGTGCGCTCTGCAAAATCAGCGTCGCCGCTAATTTGTCGATGACCGCGCTGCGCCGCTGCCGGGTCTGATCGGCGGCGATGAGCATGCGTTCGGCTTCCGCCGTCGTCAGCCGCTCGTCCCACAGCAAGACGGGCAGTGGCGATAACTTGTTGAGATTGCGGGCGAGTGCGCGCGTTGCCTGCGCCCGCGGGCCTTCGCGGCCGTCGAGATTGCGCGGGAATCCCAGCACGAACCCGCAGATCTGATGTTGCGCAGCAAGCGCCATGAGACGCTCCATGTCCTGCGCGAACTTGCGCCGTTCGATCGTCTCGAGCGGCGACGCGATCACCCGCGTGACATCTGAGAGGGCCAATCCGTAAGTCTTGGTTCCGCCGTCGATGCCAATCAGCCGTCCCGGCGCCGCGATGGCCGCTTGGAACTGCGCAACGTCTTCGGTCGCGGTCCCGGTCGCCGGCGCAACACCGTCCGCTGACGTCCCGCCATTCGATGTAATCTCGCCGTCCATGAAATCTTCCAGCTCAATACGAAATGCCCGCACCCTGTGCCGGTGCTTAAAACAAATTAACAGAAACTTACGGAAATACCTTCAATCAACATCAACTATTCAAGCTTACGCTCCCGTCGATCGGCAATCCTCGTATCGCACGGCAGGAGCATAGACGCATGGACGCGACACTCACCCAGGCTAATCTTGCCGGGCGGTTGACGACGGTACGCGGACAGGCCGCAGTTCTGGCGGTGTTCACGGCGACCCTGTTCCTCTCGGCGCTGTTGCTATTCTCCGTGCAGCCGATGTTTGCCAAGATGGTGCTGCCGCAACTGGGCGGCTCGCCGTCGGTGTGGGCCGTCTCGACCTGCTTTTTCCAAGCCGTGCTGCTCGGCGGCTATTGCTACGCCCACCTGCTCAACCGTTATGTCGAACCGCGCTTCGCACCGCTGGTCCATTTGACGGTGCTGACGATTGCTTATCTGTCGATGCCGATTGGCTTGCCCGCCAACGCGACCGAGCCGCCCGCAGGCGGAGCTTACCTGTGGTTGATCGGCATTCTCTCAGCCGGCGTCGGCCTGCCGTTTTTCGCCGTCTCGGCCAACGCGCCGCTCCTCCAAGCCTGGTTCAGCC
>JANOCZ010000512.1:0-4652 GCA_031412455.1 Hyphomicrobium sp.
AAAATATCTGCAAGTAGTCCGTCCGGGGACAACGACCGAAGCTTTCTAGAAATTTAGGCGAATTCCTTGGAAAGCTCATTTAATGTGGCGCCCTCAAGCAACACATTTACGGAACGCCTCCTCACCCGCATGCCCTGGCAAGAAATTAAAACCGCAGTCCGTTTGATCAAGCGTAGTGCGCTGAGCACCACCTGGGATCAGGTTTGGTCATATTTCCGCTCGACCCGCACGCCGGCACGGTCCCGGATCGCGTTCACGATCGCCGTTATCACGCTTGCCGCCAAGATGACCAAGGCCGACGGCGTCACGACGCAAGCTGAAGCCGAGGCTTTCGAACGCGCCTATGTTGTTCCCGAAAACGAACACGCCAACGTCAAACGCCTGTTCGATCTCGCCAGCCAGGACACCGCCGGCTTTGAGGTCTACGCCGGCCAAATCGCCGACAATCTTGTCGACGAGCCCGAACTGAAAATCTCAGTTCTCGAATGTCTCTTCCAGATCGCCGCCGCAGATGGCGTGCTCCACCCAGCCGAAGACCACTTCCTAACTGAGGTCAGCGAAATTTTTGGGCTCTCCGCGATGGAGTACAAATCGATCCGCCAGGTTTTCGTTCGCGATCCCGATAGTCCCTACGACATCTTGGGCGTTCGCCCCGACGCCTCGATTGACGACATCAAAAAAACCTACCGCGATCTTGTCCGGCGCCATCATCCCGATGCGCTCTTATCGAAAGGCGTCCCCCCCGAATTTCTAATCGCCGCTGAGCGCCGGCTGGCCGCGATCACCGACGCCTATGAGGCCGTCCAACGCGAGCGCGGCGGTCGCCCCGCGCGCGAGTTGGAACGTAGCTCATGAGTTTCGTGCAATGAGACCGGCGAGCGAACGGCGATGGACGTAAAATCTCCCGGCGTAAAATCCGCAAAGTTCAAGCCCGACTGCGCGCTTGCCTGCGCCGTCCATCCAGCGGTCAACGTCGAGCCGCGCCGCGGAACTAAAAAGCCGTCCCTGCTAATACTCCACTACACAGGCATGTCGTCGGCCGCGAAAGCGATTGGCTGGCTTGCGTGCGCTGAGAGCCAAGTGTCATGTCATTACGTCATCGACGAGGCCGGCCACATCACCCAGATGGTCCCCGAAAAATTGCGCGCCTGGCACGCCGGGCAATCATGGTGGCGCGGCAAAACCGATATCAATTCACATTCAATCGGCATTGAAATTCAAAATCCCGGGCATCAGCACGGCTATCCAGATTTTCCCTCGCGGCAAATGTCGGGGGTCATTGCGCTGATCCGCGACATCTCCCAGCGCCACGCGATGTCAGCCGACGCCATCCTCGCCCATTCCGACATAGCCCCGCAGCGCAAAATCGATCCCGGTGAAAAATTCAGCTGGGCGCGTCTCGCCCGTCATGGCGTGGGCCAGTGGGTCCGCCCAAAAGTGGTGAACAAGAACGATGCTCAATTAGGCCTTGGTGCCTCCGGCGAGGCGGTGCTTAAAGCGCAATCGCTGTTGGCCGCCTACGGCTACGATGTCGCCGTGACCGGACGTCTCGACGAAAAAACGAGCAACGTTTTACGCGCCTTCCAGTTGCATTTCCGGCCACGTTTGGTGAATGGGATGCTCGATGGCTCGACCCTGTCGACATTGTCGCGACTCGTCACGAAATCACAGCGTCAGCATTCGGGTTTTTAGGCGAGCACGGTAGGACATGCGCACCGCCTCCGACGCGCAACCGCACAATGCCTCGCACGTGAAATTTGCCAACTCGCAAGGACATCGATGACCCGCCGATATTTTAGAAGAAACGCGGCGAGCACCACCGTTATCGTGTTGGCGGTGTTCTTGGCTGCGCTTTCATGTCACCCAGCCATCCAGTCCGCGCGCGCTGAAGATACCGGCCCCGTCGGACCCGCCGCAGACTTTAGCGCTCAGCAGATCACGACCATGTTGTTCAAGGCTGTCCCTGGACAGCGCTTAAACCTTTCAGGCCGCGACCTGACCTATTTAGATCTGTCCGACCTAGATTTCAAAAGCGCCAACCTCGCGATGTCCGATTTCTACGGCACCGACTTCACGGCCGCCAAACTTTCAGGAACCGATCTGACCAAAACCCGCCTCGATAGGGCTGTCTTGATCCGCGCCGACTTCTCAAATGCCAATATGACCGGCGCGACACTGTTGCGCCCCACGATCTACGCCGACGATAAAAACACCTTGTCTGACGCGCCGATTTTCGCTGGCGCCAACCTGACGCGAATATCGGTGCAGGCCGATATGTCCGGCGCGAACTTCCGTGGAGCGGATCTGACGAACGCCGATTTCAGTCCGTTCGAAGCTCGCCCCGGCGCCGGCACCCTGACCACGCAGCCAGCCAACATCCTGCGCTCGTGCGACTTTTCGGGAGCCCGCATGACCGGCGCGAACATGACCCGCGCCGTCTTGATGTTCTCAAATTTCTCCCGTGCTGACCTCCACGCCGTCATCTTCAACGGGGCCAACCTCGCCCGGGTGGACTTCTCATTCGCAGACGTGACGGGTGCCGATTTTACTGGCGCCGATCTGGATGGCGCCAACTTCACCGGCACAACCGGGCTTGAGACCAGCATAGGTTTCAACAAAGCGCTCAACGCTGACCGCGTCATCAGGTAGCTGGCTGACCTCGCGTTAATGAAATCTGCAGTCGGAACTTCCGGAACCTCGATAGGACGTCTGCGTTCCGCTCACACCAAAATAGGAGATTCATATGAAGTCCGTAATCACGGCCGCCATTATTGCCTTGTCGTCTACAGTTGCTTTTGCCGGCAATAGCTTGCCTGAAAAAGCTGCCGAAGATACGCCAGGTGTAACGGGCGGCGGCACAACAACCACGCCAACTGCCCAGCCTGCCGATGGTAGCTTGTCCGATAAAGCCACCAAGGATCAGCCGACGGCCAGTGGCACAACGACAAACCCCACGGCTCAGCCCAACGACAGCAGTTTGGCAGACAAGGCCGCCAAGGATCAGGGCACGCCTGCGGGCACCGCCAATCCTCCTACGGGCGCTGGCTCGCAGTAACTAAACTTCGGCAACTTCTATCGTTGGTACTTCGCCCAAGGCAAATAACGTGGAACCAACTCGGCAGCTAGACGTTTTCTAGGCAGAAGAATTTTGGAAGTTATTTCGGACTAAGACGAACACGAGTCTTTAGACGTATACTCGCTAATCCTCGTGACGGCCCGGAGCCTCTGGCTCCGGGCCGTACTATTTTTAGCCCAATTCGCTGCGCTCTTCCTGAACTCTGATGTCTGCGATCATCCGGTCGAGCAGCAAACACGTACGCTTGAACAAATCGCTGCCGCGCCGGTAATCGGCCCCGGCGTAAAAATCGCATCGCCCGGCCCTAAAAAGTGCCACGCATTTCTCGTCGCTGGCTGCCGGCGTGTGGACAGCAATGGCGTGTCCGCCGTTCTTCTTCAACAATGCCATGCTCGGCACGTCGGTGTCGCCGTCGCCGAAATAGATCATGTTCGAAAACGGAATGGGCCGCGCCTCCTCCGCCATGTGCGAATTGATGCTTTCGCCCAGATCCTCGATACCCTTGTTGATGCGGAACAAATACTGCGTCTTACCCGTGTCGCTGATGACCCGTTTGGGGAACGGCAGATCGTATGCGTCAAACCAATATTCCGACGCGAACACGTTGGCGAAATTTTTGTAGATCTTCGTACCTTCGATGATTTCGGTCAGCCCCGACGACACTAGGTAATGCTTGATCGAAACGCCGCTACCGTCGCGGTCTCCAGCCCCATGCTCGCGCACATAACTCTCGATCTCACCGAACCACGTCTCGACGCCCGCGTAGAGTTCGACATCGCGCCCCTGCGCCACCAGATCACTGCGATCGACGCGCAGCCCTTTCTCCTTGGCCTTCTTGTACATCAGATGCATGTAGGTGATCAGCGGATCGGCCCGCTCAGCGCGGGCAACCCGTGTGCACTCGGCCCAGAAGTCTTCCGCTTTAATCCCGAGCTGCGGCAGAAACGAATATTCCTGCATCGGCTTTGGCGACAGCGTCCCGTCGAAATCGTAGACGAGCGCGATCGTCTTCTTCGAAAACTGCGATTTCGGTTTAGCGGCAGGCTTAGCCACGCGCGCCCGCTCGCCCCGCTTCTGACCTCGGTCGCTCATGCCCGTCCCTCGCACCACAACTTGTAGCAGCGACTAAAGCGCGATTCGGACCTTGCATGCAATTTCCCGCAAATTACCGCTGGCTGCCGGCGGTAGGTGAGCGTTTTGGCATGGGAAAGATGATCTGACAGCGCTCGTTCATCTGCTGCAGACTAAATATACGGCAGGCCGCGGATATTCGGCGGCAACGAATTTTTCAAACAAGAGGCACCAATTTAATGTCACGCTTGTTCAAGACCGTTTCTCTAGCAGCGCTCTTGATGGCGACCGCTTCCGCAGCGAGTGCGGCCAGCGCTACCGCCTGCAACACCATCCTGTCCGCCGAAGGCCGCGCCTCGCACGTCGAAGGCAGCGCCGACTTCATCGAATACAATCGCCACGTCCCCGACGACTTGGCCAAGCGCCGAGCCATCTCGGCTTGGCAGGGCCGCGTCGCCGAACTGTGCCCCCGCCACAGCGCCGCGTGGCGCCGCGCCTTGAAGAC